>CAMAUY010000002.1 GCA_945861565.1 Akkermansia muciniphila | reverse complement strand
ACCAGATCGAGAATCCCGAATAAAGAAGGCCGCACCTCGGCGGGGGCGGCGAACCCAGCGTCGCCCTCGCCCATCTCGGAAATACCCCTCAATCACTGTGCGGTTTTCAAATCGGCACTTTCACACGGTTTTCAGACCGTCCTCCGCATTCGATAGGCCGCCTGCGCCGCGGCGGCGTCGACGGAGGCCTCCGGAGAAGCCGGGACATACTCGTAGAACGGTTGGTAGGTTCTTCGGATTGAGTTCACCGCCTCGAAAATGGCGAGGTGGACCCGGGCAGAGTTCAGGGATGCCCACGTAGGACCGGGACTGGTATTGTCGATTCGGACCGTGGTATGCAGCACTTGATTCCATCGCAATACCATGTCATCCGCACGGGATGCCACGGCGGCGACGGCCGCGGTAATGACGACGGCGAGCCTCCACTCTCGGAAGATGTGACTTGCACTCATGGTAGATCCTACGGGCCAATTTTAAATGGATTTCCTTTTCGAGTCTTACTCGATGCGCCGGAATTTACAATCCTGTCCTTGAACTGGACCTTAACCCGGGTGTCAGACAGAAATCTGCTTCATTAAGTGACCGGTTGCTGTGAGTCCACGGTAACACCTCTATCGCATCATTCATGTCCCCCGTTTCCGCTCCAGTCGGTTACCCATCGCCGTCGAAAACCTGGGTGCCGACGGCACGGATCCCATTTCACAAGTCGGCGGTGGGTGAAGAGGAAATCCGGGCGGTGACCCAAGCGCTGCACAATGGCAATCTCGGCGGCTGTCCGCCCTCGTCTCACCCACCGCGCGATGGACGAGGGAGCTGTAATTTGAGACATTCCTCGCGTCGCCTGTGAACGAAGCCATTCAATACCGAGACTCGCGCGACTTTTCCATAGAGAGCGTCGTCGCGCTTTACCGCGCGAACGAGTGGTCATCGGCCGAGAAGCCGTTCTTGCTCCATCGTGCTTTGATCGGCGCGCATTCTCTCTTCACTGCAAGTCACGGCGAGCGCCTCGTCGGCCTCGGCTACGCTATCTCCGACGGCTACCTTGTCGTCTATTACCCGCATCTTCTTGTCCATCCCGACTATCAGAGGCGCGGTATTGGCACCGGGCTGATGCGCCGACTCATGGCTCGCTACGAAGGCTTCCATCAGCACATGGTCACCGCCGATGGGCGGGCGGTCGATTTCTACCGCAAGCTCGGTTTTGAGCACGCCGGACAGACGGAGCCGATGTGGATTTACGGAGGCCATGACCACTAACCCCATTCGACCGGAAACCCCTGCAATCTCAGCGGCGATAAGGGCTTTGCGGCAGTATGAATTCCGGGTCGCCGGACAGCTTGGACTACCGCACCACGACGCATGTACCGCTGCGAATCCAGCCCTGGCTCTGCCCGTCGGGCAGTGAGATTCGGTGCCAGCCGCCACGACTCTCGTGAAGTCGGGCCTCCATTCCCTCGGTCAATGTGAAAGCCACCTTCGATTCCTCCACCGGTCCGTAGCGAACGGGGGCATCCTTCGAAATCACTATCGCGAGAGGCCGGACGATTCGAGACCAGGCGGAGATCCCTAAACCGAGGAGGGAAAGAAGCGCCGCAATCGCCGCAACCAGCGTGTAGCCGCGAAGGCCCGTGGCGAACGTGGGACGCAGGGTGGTTCCCATCAGCAGAGCCGTCCATAGCCAGACGCTGGCCAGAGCGAGCACGGTCCATTCGTTGAGGGTGAGGTGGCGGACCCACGATTCCCAGGATTGCAATGCCGACCGTCGGAGCGTCGGTGCGTTGGCTTGGGCGAACTGAAGGTTGGATTCAATCTCGGGTTGACGCGGGCTAGCCGATTGAGCGAGGCGCCAATGTCCCAGAGCGGCGCCGAGTTGACCGGCCTTATAGCGGGTATTGGCGAGGTTGTAGTGGACTCCGGTGGTATCCGTCCCGAGTTCAATGAGCCGTTCATAGGCACGGGCCGCTTCCGTGAAACGGCCCTGCTCGTAGAATTGATTGGCGGCGGCGAAATCAGCCCCGGCGTCCCCACGCGTGGCGATGATGGCGAACAGGAGGACGAGGAAAAGCCCCCCGCCATTTCGGATGGCGCTGCGAAAAATCATCGTTGTTCTCTCGATCTGTCCAGGGCATCGCACACGGTGCGCAATCGCTGCTGGAACGATTCCAGTTCTTCGACCGAATGGTCGGGGGCAAATCTCGCCTGGTTCAGGGCGGAAAATAGCTCGTTCAATCCGGTGATGACAATATCGGCCAATCCGATCGAGAGAAGGCGGCTGTCGATGATTTCCTCGGTGATGGCGGCGGCGGGGATGTCGAGTGCGAGGCCAATTTTTTCTCGGAGCACCCCTCCGAGCGATGCGAAGAAACCGGCGCTGTCCCCGGCGGCGGCCTGGCGGGTGAGCGCCGAGAGTCCGGCGGCGATCGACTGTTCGGCGGCAGCGCGTCGTTGGCGGCGAGGATCTCGAATGTGTTCCTGCCGTCGGCGATGCCACGCCGCGAACAGCGCGTAGGCGGGCAGTGGAAAAGTCAGTGCGGCGAGCACCCCGGGACGGCGGATCCACGGCCGCGGGTTCAGAGGAGGTCCGAGGGCATAGACAATAGGCTGCAATTCGTTCTTTGGGGCGACGGGCGGGGGAAGCGGGGCCGGCGTGGTGTCCGCAGCGTTGCGGGTGGGAAGGTTTGCTGAGAGAGCCGCTCCCGGTCGCACTGTAATGGGGGTGGGGGCATGCTTTAAAGTAACGTACGATTTCGATTCCGGGTCGAAGTAGCTGAATTGAATCTCGGGAAATTGCACAAAGCCGGTTTGTTCCGGGATAATAATTTGCTCAAACGATTTGACGCCCTCCAAACCGAGGTCATCCGTCGTCTGCACTTCCGATTGCGCATCGTAGATGCGCAGCCCATTGGTCGACACGAGGACGGGCATGTTGACTTGATCGAAGTTACCACGCCCGGCGACCTGTGCCCGAAGGGTGATGGGATCGCCGACAGCGACATTGGTGGTGGAGAGGGAATTGAGGAGGCGGAACTTGCCCACAGCGCCGCCGAAGTTGGCGGGGCGTCCGTTCACGGGAGGGGGAACAACGCGGAGTACATTCGTGCCGCTTTGGAGAGAAACGCGGCGGTGTTCCGAAAACATTCCGAAGGGATTAAATATGCCGCCGCGGGGTTGGGCTCCCGGGAGGACCGCCATCATTTCCATTTCGACCGGACCGAATGGGAGATTACCCGCCTTGGCCGCGGTGGCTGACATCCGCCAGGTTACGGTTCCATAGGGCTTGCCGCCGATGCGGGTTTGGCCTTGTTCCGGTTGGGCGGTTTTTCCGAGGATGAAGCCGTCGAGTTCGAGTTTAGGATTGGAGGTTTCGCGAAGATTAGCGGCGAAGAAAAGCCGAATTTCGAAGGGAAAAGTTTCCCCCAGAACGAGGTCGTTGGTTGGCGTGATCAGTTTGAGGAAAAGCAGGCCCGCATCGCCCTCCGGAGCGGTCATGGTGTTCGGGGGGGCGACAATCAATTTGAGAGATTGGCTGGAGTAGGACTGTCCTCCGATCGAGATGGAGAGTGCCGGGAGAGTGACTTCGCCCGGTTTATTCGGGGTGATCTGATAACGGAAGGTGATGCTGGAGGAGCGCTTTCCATTGACGAACGACTGCTGGCTCAGCGGGCCGAGGTAGCGAACCGTGATGTCCCCAAGGGACGGCAATTGGGGTTGGCTTGGCACCTGTAGATCTTGGAATTGCAGGCTAAAGATCGTGCTCTGTCCCAGCTCGACGGTCGTGTTTTGTAGGGAAGTCGTGAAGCTGCCCGCGCGGGCAAGAGCAATCGAAATCAGGAGCGCCAACGCGGCAAGAACCCGGCGGATGGACGTTCCAATCCGGATCCACTGTGAGAGGTGTGAGCGGAGGGTCACCATTCTTTGCGCGAGCGTTCCTTTCCCGTCGGTTTTCGATCAACCATGCGGAAAAGCATCGCTTTTTCGTTGTTTTTTGTCGTGTCGAGAAGCTTGTTCGCCATGGCGGGTGTCATCTTTCCCGCCTGGGCGGCCGCCTGGGCCTCGGCTTCTTCCGCCCGCTCTTGTTCCGCGGGCGTCCCGCCGGAACCGTCTGGCTTTTGTTCGTCGCTCTCCTTCTTGTCCGAGCTCTTCGACCCTTTCTTTGGGTCGGCATCGGGCGGTTGATCGTCCCCCTTCTGCCCATCGGGTTGGTCAGACTTCGAACTGGGATTCTCTTTCGAATCCGGTTTCGATGGGTCTTGTTTCTGCGAGCCGTCGGGGTTCTTTTCCGAGGGAGGTTGTTGTTCCGATTTCTCTTCCTGCGAATCCTTTTCCGAATCCGATTGGCCGTCTTTTTGATCCTTCGTGTCTTTGTCCTGTTTTGGATCCTTGTCCTGTTTCTTGTTGTCGGATTTTTTGTTCGGATCGGGCGGCATCTTTTTCTGGAGCTCTTCCAATCGCTTTTTCACCAGATCTCGGTTGTATTTTGCATCCGCATTGTCGGGTTGCAATTGCAGTGCGCCGTCAAAATGTTTCAAGGCTTGCTCCAGGTGCCCCAGTTTCTCCGGGTCCGCGTCGGCTTGTTCACCGAGCTTGGCGAAGACCGTTCCAAGGTTGTAGTAGGCGTTTCCCTGAAGGTTCAAGTCGGGGTCCCGAGTTGCCACTTCGAAGTGTTTCAGGGCTTCGGCACTCTGCCCCAGCTTGAATGCTGCGGCGCCGGCATTGAATTGTAGTCGAGGATTTTCCGGTTCCTCCCGCAGCAGTGCCTGGTATTCGCGCAGGGCGGATTCGTAGTCGCCCTTGGCATACGCTCGGTTCGCCGAACGGCCTGAGGCGGAAAGCGTCGCGGGCCACAAAAACAAGATCACCAACAACCCGGCCACCGCCGGTCCGCCCGCCACACTTCCAAGCGATGGCACCGCCTCCCGGGATGCCGGCCGGCGGTGATCGGGCAACAGGATCTCGAGAATAAGCAGCAGGATCGCGAGTCCCAGCGGCCACTGAAATCGTTCCTGTCGAGCTCGGACTGATCGAACGGCTCCGTCCCGTCGAGGCATCGTGGCGATCCCTTGTTGATAGAGGGCCGCGATCGACTGGGCATTCTGAAGTGGGATATAGAATCCATCGCCGGCTTCGGCGATCTTCTTCAGCAATGATTCGTCGAGTTGGGACTTCACGGCGTTCCCGGCGGAATCCTTGATGAAGACCTTGTTTCCGTAGGGATCTGGAGTGAACAGGATTTCACCATTCGGGGTCCCGATTCCAACCGTAAAGATCCGGACCCCCGCGGCGGCAGCCTTCCGGGCCGCGTCGACGGCGCCTTCTTCGTGGTCTTCACCATCCGTCATGAGCACCAGCACCCGGCGCCCTCCTCCTTCCTTGCTGAACGCCTCCACGGAGGTATCGATCGCTTCCCCGAGAGCCGTGCCGCCCTGTGGAATCACTTCGGTGTCCAATTGAGTCAGCGTCGCACGAAAGGCCTCCTCATCCAGTGTCAGTGGGCATTGCAGGAACGCGCTGCCGGCAAAGGCGACCAATCCGAGACGGTCGGTCTTGGCGATTTCGAGGAGGTCTTGCGCGGCGAGTTTGGCGCGCTCGAGTCGATTGGGCCGGAGATCCGTCGCCAGCATGGATTTCGAGGTATCGAGTGCCACCATGATGTCCAATCCCCGGATGCGCGCTTCCTCTTCCCGAAATCCCCACTGCGGCTGGGCCAGCGCGAGGAGGACCAAACTGATGGCCGTTCCGAGCAGGATGCGCTTCACGATCTGGCGCGGCCTCGATACCCCCACGGTCAGGGCTGCGAGCAGGCGTGTGCTCACGAACCGACGGACCGCCTGCTGCTTGAGCCGCCACGTCCAAATGAGAAATGCCACCGTCGCCGGCACTAAAAGGGCGGTGAGCGCGAGGTAGAATTGAGAGGCAAAGGTCATGTCCGGTGGTTAGGGTAACTTCCGCCAAACCGTATGGCCGAGGATCACTTCGAGAAAGAAGAGCGCGAGTCCCGGGCTGACGAAGTAGGCGAAGAGCTCGTGGTAGAACTGGTACTTCCGAACTTCCACCTCCGTTTTTTCAAATTTGTCGATCTCGGCGTAAATCGTCCTCAGGGTCGCGGCGCTGTCGGCGCGGTAGTAGCGCCCGCCGGTACGGTCGGAGATTTTCCGCAGCGTGTCTTCATCAATGTCCACCGCCTGCTGGACATAGACCCGTCGGCCAAACATGTCCTGGGTCGGAACCGGAGCGGTGCCATGGGTGCCAACACCAATGGTATAGACCTTCACTCCGAGCGCCTTGGCGGCGTCCGCCGCGGTGAGCGGTGGCACTTTGCTGGCATTGTCCTGACCGTCGGTCATCAGAATTACAATCCGACTCTTCGACTTCAATCCGCGGAGCCTGTTCACCGCAGCCGTGATGGCGGATCCGATCGCAGTGCCATCTTCCACCTGGCCGAGGTTGATCCGATCGAGATTGGCCTTCAGGAATTCGTGATCGAGGGTGAGGGGCGCGGCGATATACGCGTTGCGAGCGAAGGCCACCAAGCCGATCCGATCGTTCGGCCGACTGTCGACGAACTGACTGAGGACATCCTTGGCGATCTGGACACGATTGACTCGTTTGCCGTGCAGCTCAAAATCCTCGGCTGCCATGCTGCCCGACAGATCGAAAGCCACCACAATGTCAATCCCGCTGGCCTTATGCGGGGCGTGGCCTTCGCCGAGTTGAGGCCGGGCCATTCCGATGACGAACAGCGCGAGAGTAACCCATCGCAAGATCAGAAGAAAACGGCCGGCGCGCGAGCGCGAGAGTTGAGTGATACCCTTGACGAGACCCACGCTGGAATAGAGGAAGGCCGATTCCCGCCCGGTCCGCCCGCGCAGCCAGGCTAGGAGCGGGATCAGGGGCAGACCCAGAAGCCACCAGGGAGCTGCGAAGTTCATGGAATAAGCGTTGGATGTTCGCGCGGCATATAACGTTCCTCCCCGACAAGAACGGGTTCAGCACCCGTGCCGTTCGCACTGAAATCCGCAGATCCAAGCCTGGACGATGGACCGCTTTCGATCGTCGGCGGTGGGGACGGTTGCGGAGCGGTCGTCTCTTCGACCACCCGCAATGCCGCCTGGTGCAAGTCTTCAAGTTCGGGGCGGGCGGCCTCGTATCGCGCGAATTTTACCAGATCACAACGAGACAAGAAATCCTCCAGCAGATCCCGGTGGTGAGGAGCCAAGGAGTTTCCACTGGCATATTCCTCCAGGAATTCCTCGGTCGTCTGCTTGGAAGCGGGCCATCCAAACTTGTCGCCGAGAAAATCCCGGACAACGATCGAAACGAAGGAACAGAAGCGGGGAGGATCCGTAATATGTGCCCAAGCCTCACGCAGTCGTTCCCGGGCACGATCCTCGGCGGAGATTCCCCGGCCAGCCCGGGTATTGGCGCGGTTTTTCTGCCAGAGATTCCAGAGCCACCACCCGAACAAACCCAACGCCAGGGCGAGTACCGTCCTCCCGAGCCACGTCCACCGCGTCGCGATGTCCACCGGACCGGTAATATCTCGGAGTGTTTCCTGGGTGGAGGTTGAGGTGGGCGCGTTGCTGGATACATCGATGACGCCATTCGATTTGAGCGCCGCCTGCCCGGTGGCCAAGGCCAAGAGCAGGAATCCCCATACGCAGCAAAGCACGAGTCGGATGCGATACCGGCCGGCACGGCGAGTCGAATGGAAGGTCCCAGTTTTCATCGGCGCTTCTTAACCCGACGATCGAAGAATTGTCCGAGTTTTGTCTCGTAGGGTTCGTCGGTCCGCAAGTGTAAGTGATCGACTCCAGCGGAGCGGAACAGTTTGAGCAATTCGTTTTGGGTCTTTTCCTGGCGCGAGACAAATGCCGCGCGTCGGCGATCATCGGAGGTGTTCACTTCGACGACTTCCCCCGTCTCGGCGTCCTTAAGGACGAGTCGACCGACGTTGGGCAATGTGAGTTCGTACGGGTCGGTGATTTGGACGGCGAGCATGTCGTGCCGGCGACTGACCTGGCGGAGGACGGCGACGGACAATCGCCCCAGTGTTTCCGAATAGAGTGCCTTGCGCCTCAGATGCTGCTGGATCTCCGCGCGAGTCGTATGGGTTTCTCCGAGAAAATCAGAAAGAACAATCACCACGGAGCGGTGGGGTAGGACGCGATTTACGAATTCCAAGGCCCCGTTCAGGTTGGTGCCACGCAGAGTTGGTTCGTGAAACAGGATGTCGCGAATCACGCGCAGCACGTGACGGCGGCCTTTTCTTGGGGGCAGGAAGTGCTCCACAATGTCGGTGAATAGTAGGAGCCCGACCTTGTCCTGGTTCCCCACCGCCGAGAAGGCTAGGACTGAGGCAATCTCGGCCGCCAGCTCCCGCTTGGATTGAATGGCCGATCCGAACAGCCCGGATCCGCTCAAATCCACCACCAGCATCACCGTGAGCTCCCGCTCCTCGCGAAACTTCTTTACGAACGGATGACTCATCCGCGCCGTGACGTTCCAGTCGATCGTGCGAACCTCGTCACCCGGCTGGTATTCGCGCACTTCGTCGAAGTCCATCCCGGTGCCACGGAAGGCACTGTGGTATTGGCCGGCCAGGGTCTCGCTCACCAGCCGCCGGGTGCGGATCTCGATCTGCCGGATCTTCTTTAGGATCTCCGCGGGAATAGCCCGTGTGGATGTCCGGGAATTTTCCGTCGCATCTCCCGCAGGCGGCCGCCTTCCCCCTGCCGGTTTCCCCGGCTTCTCCTGCCCGAATAGAGTCACACTGGCGGGCACGCCCGGCTTGGCGACACGGCTTCGTGAAAAAATCCGCGCTGACAATTGAGTCAGGGCGTAGCTGGCTTGGAGTAATCTCTGTCGCATGCAGTCATCGGGAAACCCCGGAGCCCCATAGTCCCTCGATTTCTGGTCTCCGGGCAATCATCGGCGGGAAAATCTGTCGGACGCCCCAACGAAGTCAACCGGAGGAGTGGATTCTTGATGAAAGTGCCCCGGAGAAGGGCCGTTCATGGCCGAGGGCCGAAGAGATCCTGTTCAAACCGGATTCGGCCCCAACGTCAGCAGGCCAGCCACCCGTCGCCAGTAGCGTCGGAGAACTTGCATCCGTGCCCGGAAGTACGGGCTGACGATCAGGACTTGCGGGTGCCGCTCCTAGGGAACGAGCGCGATGGCAAATTGCTCGCAGGCCGAATGCACGCGGCCATCGGTCGTTGCGAGCGTCCCACTCCGGTGCAGATCACACGTCGCAACGTGCAGCGCATCCAACGTCCGCAGGGGGATATTCGGATGACACGCCAACTGAATGGCGCTGGCGCGCTCAAGCACAGTGCGGCTCAGAGGAAGCAACGGGAGCAACTCGGTATCGACATCTCAAAAAGCCCTAGCGTCGGTCAACAAACTGGGGTAACGTGCGGCCAAATCACCCAGAGCCGCAGATGCAATTCGCCCGTACGGCGGAGCATAGCGCAATTGTCTTACACACTCCCTTGCCGGATTTATGAAACTGCGACCTCGCCCGTTCGTTCATTCAGCAACGCCTCCGCCTTCGATTGACGTTGCGGTTACAATTCAAAGTCCGGGTTGGCGTCGCCTCTTTTCCCGTGCCGCACGGTCGGGGTTCACGTTGATCGAACTATTGGTCGTGATCGCGATCATCGCCATCCTCGCCGGCATGCTCTTGCCGGCATTGAGCAAGTCCAAATCCAAAGCGCAGGGCATTTTTTGCCTGAACAATAACCGGCAACTCACTCTGGCCTGGATACTCTATGCGGGCGAATTTAATGATAATTTGGTTCCAAACCCTGTCTCGAGCTCGGCCGCTGAGGGGAAGGCGTGGTGCTATGGGTGGATGAGTTTTGATGTCAATAATTTCGATAATACCAACACCTTAAACCTGACAGAATCAAAGCTCGGGCCGTTTTTCCAGTCGTGCCTCTAAGATTTACAAATGTCCCGCGGACAAACTCCTGGCCAGAGTCGGTAAACAAAATCTGGCCCGAGTCCGCAGTGTGTCTCTCAATGGATTTATCGAAGGAGGAGCGTTTAAGGATCCCTCCGGTGGTTCGACCTGGTTTCCCAAACTCGCCCGATATGACAAAATGAGCGACATCCGGTCTCCCGACCCCACCCAACTGTGGGTTTTTGTCGATGAACATCCCAATTCCGTTAATGACGCCTGGATGATGCCGATTATTAATGATGGCAAATCGTTTGGTGATCTGAGCGCCAGTTACCACAATGGGGCCTGTGGTTTTGGCTTTGCGGATGGGCACGCAGAAGTCCATAAGTGGCTCGAGAATCGGACCAAAGCACTCGTTAGCACACGAGGATATACGTCGGAATGGCAAGCGATTGACCCCAAAAGCAGGGATGTCGTCTGGATATTCGAACATTCAACCGCGCGACGGTAGCGTCGGCTCCAGAACACCCTGCTGATTACGAAATCTCCTAAATAAACGGACGCGCATCGGCACTATCACCGATCCTTGATTCGGGTCGCCGTGAGGCCGGGTGGGCTCCCCCCGGGGTGATTGCGTCAGGCTGGCCGGCCGACCAGCACGAACTGCCAGCCGAACAGTCCGGGCGACATCGCCAGCGCGACGCGGTCCAGCGGGGCGCGGAATGATCCCAAGAAATGCGAGCCGGGCCAGCTGCCGTCGGCGAGGCATTCCGTTAGGACGAAGCCGGCGTTGCGCACGAGTTCAGCCGACGTGTGCCAGTCGAAGAATTTGCAATGAGTTCGATCCATCAGGCCTCCATCCGTGTAGCGAAATCGTCCGCGCAGCATCGCTAGTCGGTTGCGCCAGAAGAGTAGATTCGGCAGGGCAACAATCAAAGTTCCACCTGTCACGAGGTGTGGTTGCAACGTGCGCAGCAGTGACCATGGATCCAAGAGATGTTCCAGGACATGACTGCAAATCACACAATCGAACGTGCCGAGTTGGGCGCCGTCAAAACGGTTCAGGTCTGTAACCACCACCGCGTCCAGCCCATCGCGGCCACGGACGGCCTCCTCGTCCGAGTGGGTAATGCCCGTAATGTGCACCGGCCATTCCGACTTGATCGCGCGGGCCAGGGTGCCATCGCCGCACCCGACGTCGAGGATACGCGCGGCCGCCCGAGGGATGCGGGAGAACACCGGCGGATTGACCGAGCCATAGATCACGCGGTGGAAGTCTTGGATGCGGCTCGTCGCTTGTCGAGGGCGACGTTGCTGCGCACGACGAGGTTGTCTTCGAGCCTCGCGGGATTCCCGTCCACCTCGCAGGGTACATTCGCAGAGAGCGTGTTTACTCCTGCCGTGTTATGACAACGCGGCTGCCACCCCAGCCGGACCCATCTTTTCGGTGGGTGTAATTACGAGTTCCGATTGAAGCTCTCGCCCGGTCCCGACCGGTGGCGGAAGAGGCTCAAGTCGAACCGGCTTCGGCCCGACAGGAGCAAGTCGGCCACTACCTCGCCAATGACGGCGGAAAACTTGAATCCGTGCCCGGAACACGGGCTGACGATCAGGACTTGCGGATGCTGCGGATGACGGTCGAGCCAGAAGTGTTCATCCGGCGTCATGGTGTACTTGCAGACCACAGCTTGGGCCAATCGATCGTCGGCCGCAGGCAGAAAGCGGCGCAAAATGACACGCATGGCGTCGATCTCCTCCACCCCAACTTCCTGCCGCACGGTGTCGGGATCCGCCGGTTCCCCGCGGTGGTGACAGGCAACTTTCACGCCCGTACCCAGGTCCGGAAAGCCGTAGAAGAACCGGTCGCGGTCATACTGCCATAGGTGAACTGGGCAGCGGTCAGGATGGAAAACGTCGCGTGCCCGCACCGGGGCGAACCAGAACTGCACCTGACGTTCGACGGCGAACGGCAGGGATAGGCCTGGGAGCAGCGAATTGATCCAGCTTCCGGCCGTGAGCACGAGCTGGCCGGCTCGATACTCACCGCGGGAAGTGACGACACGAACGCCGTCGCCGTCGGCCGCCCAATGGAGCACGGGTTCGTCAAAGCCGAGTGTAGCGCCTCGTTCGACGGCGAGGCGAAGATTGGCGTCGACGCAGCGTTCGGGGTAGAGGATGCCCGCGCGAGGTTCGAACACGGCGAGCATGTCGCCCTCGGGGCACAAGCCGGGAAAGCGGCGACGCACTTCCTCGGCCGTGAGAACCTCATGCGGCAGGTTGTGTGCCTCGGCGCTGCGGCGGGCACCGCTCACGACCACGCCATCGGGCGGACCGATCATCAGGCCGCCGGTTGGGAGGAGCAATTCCTCGTTCGCGGCGCACGCCAGATCAGCCCACAGTTCGTAGGCGCGCTGAATCAGGGGGACATAGTCCGGGTGTTCGAAGTAGGCTTCTCGAATGATACGGGTCTGTCCGTGGGATGATCCGGACGAGTGAGGCGGCGTGAAGCGATCCAGGCCGAGGATGTGCGCGCCACGTTGCGCGAGGTGAAACGCCGCGGAGCTGCCCATCGCACCGAGACCGACGATCAAGAAGTCGTATGACGAATGATTGCCCACGCGCTCGACCTTACCTTGGCAGTGAGCGATCAAGCAAAAATTCGGGTGCCGCGGCGGCGATCCAATCCGAGATTTTAGCGAATGCCTCGTCCTCCCGGCCCGGCAGGCAGGTGGTAAAACAGGATACGTAGGCCCATCGCTGGAGTTCGCCCGTCGTTAATAAATTACGAGCCATCCAGAGCAACCGCTGCCGGTAGTCCGCCGTGACCAACCCGTCGGCCACAAACCAGAAGACATACACACCTTTGATCAAGGAGGGTTTTCCGTTGATCGACCCGCTTTGCACCGCGTCGAAGCGCCGGACCGGAAGCGAGCCCGCCACGAGTCCCGGAACTTTCACGGTGGTGTTCTGCCGCCGCTCGATGGCCCAACCCTGTCCCGTGAGGCAATATTCCGGGCGGTGGATGCTCGTGCGGTCCGTTCCCATCATCACCACGCTAGCCTGCAGGGCCCAACGGCTATCCCCGTCCCCCGTCCGATACCCCTTGCGTGCGTACGTGGTGTCGGCCGGGAGATAACCCAGTTCCAGATTTGTGATTGGCATGTTTGAGCCGGTCCATGCCCCGGCCAGCCAAGGGAGGTAGACCGAGTTCGTCCGAGCCATCCGGCCGTCCTCGCTAAAGATTGGTTCCGACGAGAGCCGCAGTCCCGGCGGCCCCAGCCGGTGCCGATGCTTCATGCTCCAAAGCTGCCATGCGGTGACGGCGATGATCATCAGAGCGATCGCCGAGAGCACGGGAAGGCGCCGGTTCATACGGTTTGCGGCTGCGCCGGTGGCGGATTCGTTGTGCTGGTTTGCTTGGCGGCGGATTGCTTGGGACGCGGTTCGCGCAGCAGGTAACCGAGGGTAAACACGCTCAGAAGTCCAAAGAGGAAGGTCACAAAGCCAAACCGGTTTTCAATCTTCACCCCCGCCGCCTCCCCCAGTGTGTCACTGACCACGATGACGGTGATGAGGCGGAGGATGTTCCCCAAAACGGCGAGTGGGATAGCCGACGCAATCAGGAGCGCCCGTCGCCACCCGGAGTGAAAATTCAGGAACGCGAACGTGACAGTCAGTAATACCATCGCCGTCAGGCTGTGAATACCACTGCAGGCGGCGGCCACCTCAAAACGGTACTGTTTCTGGGCATTGAAAAGCTGGGTACCCTCACGGAGCACACCCATGTCGAGCACTCCATTGCAGACGCTGACTGCCCCTCCGGTAACAAACATCCGCAATGGAAAGGTCAGTCCATCCAGCAGGCTGGAAAACGGCAAGGCAAACGAGAGGAGGAACATCGGAAAAAACACCGCCGACAAGAACGCCCGGCCCCAGACAAGGCCGATGATACCCGCCAAACCAACCAAAAACCCGAAGCCGGAGACGCGAGTTTGCTGCACAGTGTATCCCGCGAAATGCAGCAAGGCTCCGCATGCCACCAGGACCAGAGCCAGTCCCCAGGGTTGCTTGGTCGCACCGATCCAGTCCTCCCGCTTCATCCAGAGCAGCCCCAAAACCAGAATCGGAACCAGCATCCCAACCTCATCGTCTTCGTTGCCATGCCAAATAGCCCACAGCCATCCATACAGCGAGGGTGTGTCGACATAACCAAACACTGAATTCCCGAGGAAATGGAAGAGAGCTCCCCACGCGATCAGAAGCACACCGAAATACGATTTGAACGGGAGGGCATTCCAAATTTGTCGCAAAGAGTCCATGCGTGAGATGAGTCTTAAGTTGCCAGTAGACGGCCTAGTTGGGCAACGCGCCTTTGACGGCTTCGGTCGCTTTCTCTGCCTCGACCTTGGCTTTCTCCAGGCCGGCCTTGGCGGCATCGGCGGTCTTGCCAGCCGCATCCTTCACCACTTCCTTGGTCGTGTCGTAGGCCCGGACCGTGGCCTCCTTTGCATGCAAAGCGGCATCACCACCGACCTGAATGGCCTTGTCGGCAGCCTGGCCGGCCTTCTGCTTCACAACTTCCATACCTTGGGAGGCTTTGTCCCCCACTTTTCCGGCGGTTTCCGCCATTTTTTCGGCGGCCCTGGAAGCTTCCTCTTTGCTGCAGCCCGCACTGCAGAGCAGTGATGCGACGATGGCAATGATAGAAGCGGATTTCATAAAAATCGGAGAATCGATGGCACGTTATGTTCACGTGGGCGTGGAATCTGTAAAGGGATCGTTAGCCGGGGTCAAATGGCGATCCATCAAAGGCAATACTCAAAGGTGGTCGAGATCGGCTTGATCTTTGGCCCGCCCCGTTGCACCCTTGTTCTTCTTGAGGTCTTCGAAACTGATGACATTGACAGGCACACCGTCGTATTCCACATGGACTCGCCGGGTCCACGCGAGGGCAAAATCGCATCCCGAAATCCGGTTCAAAATCTCGATCAGGTGAGGCCGCGCCCCAAAGTGGGTGACCATTTCAGTGTCTAGGAACTGGGAGGCCGTCAGTCCCGTAAGCTCATCGCCAAAAAAGCATCGTACCGCCGCGATAGTCCTCTCCGCGTTGACTTCCGTACGGTGAATCCAAACACCCATGTCGGAGGTGACGCGCGGGTAGGCATGTTAGGCGACGGCATGGCCTCCGACGAGGAGATACTCAACCCCAGCTGCGTTGAGACACGCAAGGAATTCGCGGAAGTCGGGGGGCAGATGCCTCGGGTCCATAATTAATTTCGCGGAGATACTCCAGATGCCAGAGGCGCTCCTGCGGGGTGCGTGAATTCCAGAAGGCTCGATCCTTTTCGTCCGCCTCCGCAAAGGTTCGTGAGGTGGAGATGATTGGCTTGATGAACCGCTCGCGCACAATGGAAGACTACCCAACGGCACTTGAATTAGCAATCGTGGTCAGCCAGACAACGGGTTGAATTTCATGGAAACGAAATGTCACCTCGAGAGCGGAGCGAAGTTCGAAAACTGAGTTGCCGGCGGCATCCTCCTTGCGATCGGTTCAAAACGACATTTCAGCGAGAGGGAACCAGGCCGACTGCATTGAAGTATTCGGGATTGTGTTTGGCTGTGCTGAACCCGCAATATGGCCCATCGCTCCAATCAAAACACCATGAAAAAAATTACGTCATTGCTCGCCTGTGCCGCGCTCTTGTCGAATGCAGTTTTCGCCCGGGAGATCAAATACTCGATTGCGCCGGATTTCTTTGAGAAAAATCCTGGCGGCCAACAACTGGGGCCGTGTCACGGGGCGGCCATGACGGACAAGGCAGGGAATATTTACGTCACGACCGATACGAAACGCGGCATTGTGGTGTTTTCGCCGAAGGGAAAATTCCTGCGGGCAGTGGGGCCGACGCGGATTCATGGGGCGGAGATCCGCAGCGAAAAGGGGGTCGAGTACATTTATGCGGCACGTCCTTCGGATCACGAAGTGTTGAAGCTGGCGCTGGATGGGACGATTCTTTGGAAGCTCGGTACACCGATGGATGCGGGATTGTATAAAGACGGGAAGGGATTTAATCCGTGCGCGGTGACGGTGGGACCGGATGGATCTTTGTTTGTTGCGGACGGCTATGGGTCCAACTTTGTGCTAAAGTTCGATAAGAATCGAAAGTTTGTGAAGGCATTTGGCGGACCCGGGGAAGAAGATGGAAAGTTCAAGACCTGCCATGGAATCGGGCTGGATACTCGATCGGGAAAACCGTTGTTGCTGGTCTGCAACCGAAACAATGACCGGGTGGAGCACTGGGATCTGGATGGGAATTTTGTAAAAGTAATCCGACGGGGCCTGCGGATGCCCGCCGCAGTACATATCCGGGGCGACTACGCCGTTATTCCGGAATTGAAAGGGCGGGCAACGGTGTTGGACAAGGAGGGAAACATTGTGGCGCAGGTCGGGGACAACCCGACCGAGAGTCAACGCGCCAATTTTGGCCTGGTGCCGGACCAGTGGAAGGATGGGATTTGTAATTCGCCGCATGGAGCCGCAATCGATAAGAAGGGAAATCTGATCGTGAGCGAGTGGAGCCAGTTCGGTCATCTGCACAAATTTGTGCGCGAACGCTAAGCGAACCCCGCGGGCCATTGCCCAGCCCGCTCCATGAACCGGCTCCCTCACCCTGGCATCTCCCCCCCCGTTCGGAGCGGGGGGAGAGGGTGGCCGAAGGCCGGGTGAGGGGCTGCTCCGGAGTGAGCGGTGTCCAAGATTGAGAGGATTTTCGAGGCCTATTGCATTGATTGGTGGAGCGATAGGCGGGCACGGTGAAGCCGCTACTTGCTGGGGGGGGCGATCCTGCTTTCTGCTCGTCGATGAGTTCTCAGCGCGTTCTCATCGCCCCGGCCGCGGCGCCGTTGAATCCCAGAGCAAAGGGATCGTAATTCTCTCAAAAGCTCGCGCCGCCTATGCTTGGCCTGTGAACTCAACCAAGGCCTGCATCGATTTTCATGCTTGGCACCGTTGGAAGCAGGCTCACGGCTTGTACTTCGTGAGTCGGGAGAAGGAGAATATGAAACTGGCCGTCACGGGAACCCCGGCTTGGGACCAAGCCGATCCGCTTAAGAACAAACTCGGCGAACGATCCCCAGCCCCGTGGTCGCCCTCCAGCGCTTCACTCAGCACTCCGTAAAACGGCTCCGCTGGCTACGCTCCAGTTTCGCCGACCGACTTGACTGGGACGCCGCCACGCCTTGCACCCAACCAAGTCCAATGACAGAGACTAAAAGAAGAGGCACAACCCAACGGATTTCATAGCCCGGATCTCAAAGAAGCGAGCTGGGCAGTCAATGGCTGATTCACGGGCGCGCGCCTCGCTATGGCTATCCGCGGGTCAGGGTGTCTGCTCCCGGGGGCCGGAATTGTGGCACCGGCGGTTCTTACGTTAACACCGTCGGCCCGAATCAAGTCCTCCAGATCCACTCACATCCGTGCTATTTGCCGCGCCGTTCCATCAGGAAGCGGCTGCTGAAAATCAGCGTGGCGGCTAGGAGTGAAGTTTGTGGAATCCAACCGGTCTGCAGCAGCGTAAAATGGGACGCACAATCTCGGGTCCACGTTTTTGATGCCCCGGTCAAAATCAGCAAATGCAGGCTGGCATAGCTCTTCCAAATCAGCGGGCTCGGCGCATTGCATACGGCAACGTTAGAATCTAAAGCGCATGGTTCTAATCTTTCGGAACGGTCCCCTCTGGCTCACGATGGTTTCAGCCCCAAGGCCATCTGCAACGAGCGATTGGTCAGAATCGGTATTTCCTCACGAAAACAAATCGCCTTTGGTCAGCAATTTAAAGAAGAGCGGCAGTGGCAGCACGCGCAGTGGGCCGTCTTTAAGTTCCACCGCACCGGTGTAAACGCCGAAGCCGGTCTGCACGATGCCCTCAGCCAGCAAACCTTTCAACGGAGCACCAAACTCAGATCGCCAGCGTTCCGATGCCTTGACCTCGATGCCCACGGCGCGTTTGGCCCGCGTCCAGATGAAATCCACTTCGCTACCGTGGGGCGTGCGCCAATAGTGAAGCTGGCCACCGGCGTTGTGAAACGCCATCGCGGCACGCAACTCGTGCAGCACCCAAGTCTCCAGCAGAAAGCCGCGCTCCATCCCTTCGAGCGGCTCGCGCGCTCGACCGGCGAGGGCGCGCGCCACTCCGGGATCAAAAAGGTAAAATTTCGGGCTTGCCACCTCCTTGACCTTCGCCCGGCGTTGCCAGGCGGGTAACCAGAAGCCGATGAGCGTGTCCACCAGTACCTCGAAGTAGCCCTGCACCGTGGGCCGCGCGACGGCCGCATCGCGGGCGAGGCCAGCGACATTAACGACTTGGCCATTCATGAGCACGGCTACTTCGAGGAATCGCGCGAAGGAATCCAGACTCCGCACCAACGCCTCCTGCTGGATTTCCTCCCGAATATAGTTCGACACGTAAGCGTCTAACACGTCAAGCGCGTGCACCGGCTCGGCGTGAATCTGCGGCAGCAACCCGAAACGCAGCACGCGGTCGAGGTCAAGGTCGAAGTCCAACTCGGCGGCGGTGAGCGGGAAAAACTGGCGATTGATGGCGCGGCCAGCCAGGAGGTTTACGTCGAGCCGCTTCAACTTGCGTGCGCTCGACCCACTCAGGGCGAAACGATACCTGCGCCCGGTTTCCGCAATGAGCGCATGGACCTCGTTCAACACGGCGGGCAGGCGTTGCACCTCGTCCACCACCACCCAGCTTCCGCGCGGACGCACCTCGACCTGCTGGCGGAAAGATTCCGGCTGCCGCGTCAATGCGAGCAAGGTGTGCGTGCGGAGCAGATCGAACCAAAGCGCGTCCGGCAACGCCTGCCGCAGCCAGGTAGTCTTGCCCGTGCCTCGCGGGCCAAACAGGAAGAACGAATGATCTGGAATCGGATAACGCCGCGCAATCATCGTCAGCAGATTGACGGTCATAATGATGGCGAACAATACAAAACTATCAGTCCATGAATCCCACTCGCGAAGAAGTCCTGCTTGAAAAAGTGACCCATTCAACCTGGCACTTTTGCGAGTCGAAACGCAAAGTGCCGGGGGGAAGAACCGCGGATTGACACGGATTGACGCGGATAAGAGGAAGCCGTTGCCGCTCACTTTCTGAGTGAGTGCCCGGAATCAGCGCTTATCAGCGTTCATCCGCGGTTCCAACTCCGGTTCATTGTCCTTGTATGCTCGACGGTCCGTTGGACGAAGGTCTGTGCGAGGGACTCAAATTGGCATCGTCAATCCAGACCTGATGTTTGAAATACGGACCGGACTTAGAACCCGAAGGGCTTGAGCGGTACTCCGCCTTGAGACTGCCCAGTTCCATATCGTCGCGTGAAGGCTACACCGTTCCCAAACGCTCCAGCGGGAAAATGGCCACGTCCACTCCGCGCGACATGATGACGTGGTCGGGTGGACGCCCCGTGGGCGCGAAACCGTCGAGTGTCAGCAAGTGTTCGTCCCACGCCGTCACCTCGGCGCGGCAGAGCGGATACGGCGGATGGAAAACCGCGCCGCGCCGGAGCCCGTCGGGCGCGCTGGAATAAAGGCGGTAGCGTTCGACGAGAAAGAACTCCAGCGAGTGGGGCGAGGGCTGGGGCAGCTCCCCACCAGGAGCGTATTCGAATCGACAACTCGTGCCGTTTGCCCTTTTGCCACTGCGCAGAGATTCGTAGCGGATGCGGCCTTCCGGCGTGCGGCTTGAGTTCATCTCCGCGTGTTCATAAGGCAGATGGAAAAAGCGGCGCGCAATCTTTACCGCCAGCCATTGATTCGCATCCAGGGAGAAGAACCAGACGCCCGGCACGCCCGCCCGGTCATGAACGTACGTGCGCAGGTTCATTTCCATGAAGTTCGAGATGCCAGGCACGGCGGGCAGGAGGCGCGGTCGGATGTTCCGCATAAAGAAAGGGACGATGCCCAGATAAGCCTTGCCGCCGAAAGTATCCACGAACAATCCGTCCGCCAGCGTCGCCTGAATCGCAGCTACGGGATATTCCCAGTGCAGGAAAAGCAGATCGCGCCACTCCTGATACATCACCGGCTTCCCAATCGATCGCGCCCGCGCCGCCAGCCGCATCGCCACGTCGGGAATGTGCGGATTGGTTGCAGAGGATGTCATGCAGCAAGGACTTTAGCTCAGATGGCTGGAGCGAACAATTGATCAAGACACGGTGCAAGCTCCGGCCTTGAGTTGCATCGCATGCGATTTGCATCAAGCATGGTCTCAGGCATGGAATCATCGGAACGGAATACAGACGTGTTAATCATCGGCGCAGGAATGGCTGGGTTGACGGCAGCGGCGGAATTGCAGCGCGCCGGTCGCTGCGTGCGCATTCTCGACAAAGGCCGCGGCGTGGGTGGCCGCCTGGCAAGCCGACGCATTGGCGAAGCCAGCTTCGATCATGGGGCGCAATTCATCACGACCCGCGAGCCGCGATTCGTGGCGGCGTTGGAAGATTGGCGGCAGAGGGGAGTCGTCGCGGAATGGTGTCGCGGCTTTGTGGACCACGCAGACGGTCATCCGCGTTGGCGGGGAAAACCCAGCATGAACTCCGTGGCGAAACATCTCGCTCACGGCCTCGAGGTCCGCTTGGAGCAGCAGGTTGTTGCGCTACATTGTCTGCAGAATCAATGGCGGGCGGAAACCAACACGGGCGAGGTTTACTCGGCGAGCGCCGTCGTGCTGACTCCACCCGTGCCGCAATCGCTGGTGCTGATAGCAGCGGGGGGATTTGTGCTTCCGCCCGAGATTCGCGCACGGCTTGCCGCCATTGATTACGAGCGTTGTCTCGCGGTCATGGCCGTGCTCGAACGGCCATCGCGCCTGCCACCGCCCGGCGGGGTCGCGCCCGCCGATGGACCGATCGCCTGGATCGCAGACAATCAGTTGAAGGGCATTTCGGCAGCGCCAGCCGTCACGATCCACGCCACTCACGCCTTTAGTCTGGAGCATTGGGATGGTGACCGCCAGGCGAGTGGTCGGGTTCTGTTGGAAGCAGCGGCGGAATGGCTGGGTGCGGGCATCAAGACCTTTCAAGTCCATGGGTGGCGTTACAGCAAGCCGATGCGGGTGCATGAGCAAGCCTGCGTGACCGCGAGTCAGTCTCCCATGCTGGTGCTGGCCGGCGATGCCTTTGCCGGACCAAAGGTTGAGGGTGCGGCCCTCTCGGGCTGGGCCGCCGCGGAAGCTATTTTGAAATCCACGCCATGATAATGTGACAGGCTTGCTATCTTTTGCCCAATTCGTTTCCACCAAAAGGCTCAGTAGCCCCTTCGATTTTGATCCGTGCCATTCTCATAAAGCCTCTCTCCAACAAATCTCGATGCAATCCATGCCAAAGCGTGGCTGAATGTTAACAACATTACACCGGTCAGCTTGCCCAGAACAACGGTGCGACCAGAGCCCAACCTCCGCTCGACGCCGAGGTACGTGGTTCCACTTTCGAAAGTGTGATAATTCATGTCCAATGATTGGAGGTGTTCCCTCTCCATGATCACGCCAATACCAACTTTGTCGTTGTTGCTTCCGGATCCCAGCCGCGGGTGGGTTTGCTCGTGATCGAGTTGATGTCCTTAATCGAAATCTGTCGCCCGATGGTTTTGGGGCCTTTCACGTCAATGTCGGCCGGCGAGCATATTTGCTGGGACACTTTTTGATGCGGGGCCGGTTTGAATCGGATATAAAGTTGTGCCGGAGTGCCTTGTTCAAAAAAGAGAATTCGCGATTTGGGAGGGATGCAAAAATACTCTTTATTCAGAATGGTTCCGCCGAAAGTGAACCGCTTGAGATTGCTCGCTTCACGATCCGTAT
This sequence comes from Akkermansia muciniphila, assembly GCA_945861565.1. Classification (GTDB taxonomy): domain Bacteria; phylum Verrucomicrobiota; class Verrucomicrobiia; order Limisphaerales; family UBA9464; genus SIBK01. The sequence goes on along the minus strand of CAMAUY010000002.1, from coordinate 91,046 downwards.
AGGCGCAGGTAAATACTTGGTCCCGGTCTGGCAGCCCGCAGTAAAAAAGATCGGGGCCGATGAATAGCTTTTCCGCCAATTCGACCACCTTATAGTGGCCGTCCTTAAAGACGAGCAGCAGCTTGTCAAATTTCGTGCAGTCTAGTCGGAATTCTTCGCCAGACACCTTGTGACCTACATAGCCGGTCTCCCGGTCGTAGGCGACTTTGAAGGCTTTGAAGGCCACCTCCTTGGCATCGATTTCCTCGTGCCGACTCGAGCGGGTCAAGCGGGGATACACCGGCCGGTATTTTGCCAACAAGGCCTCGAGATGGGCGATTGCGTAGCGGGTGACGTTTTTAAGATGTTTCGAGGTCTCGCCGAGTTCGGTCTGCAACTTCTCCATCTCGGCCCGGTGCTTTTCGATGTCAAAAAGCGAAATCCGCCGGATCCGCACCTGGAGCAAACGTTCCACGTCGGGGTCGCTCAGATCCCGCAACAGTTGTTTTCGGAATGGCTTGAACCCGTCGACCACGGCGGCAAGGACCGCCTCGTTGGTCTTGCACTGCTCGATCTTCTTATAGATACGTTCTTCGATGAAGATACGTTCGAGCGTACGGAAATGGAGTTCGCCCTCGAGCTGCTGCTGCTTGAGCTCGAGTTCGCGCCGGAGCAGTTCCAACAGCTGTTCGGTATTCGCCCGCAACACCTCCGAAACCGTGGTTTCCAACGGACGGTTTTCACGGATGACGATGATCCGGCTGGAAATGGAGATCTCGCAGTCGGTGAATGCGTAGAGGGCGTCAATCAGCTGGTCCGCGCTGATTCCAGCCGGGGTCTTGATCTCGATCTCCACCCCCTCGGCCGTGAAATCGTTGATGGATTTGATCTTGATCTTGCCCTTGCGCACCGCGTCCTCAATCGAGGTGATGAGTGAATCCGTGGTGGTCATCGGCGGGATCTCGTGAATGACGACGGTGGAATCGTCCTTCGATCGGATCCGGGCGCGGACTTTCACGGTTCCGCGTCCATCCTGGTAATCCCGGGCGTCCATCAGACCGCCGGTCGGAAAATCCGGAAGACATTTAAAGGGCTGCTTTTGCAGGATGGCAATCTGCGCGGCGATAAGTTCCGGAAAGTTATGGGGCAGGATTTTGCAGGCCATGCCGACGGCGATGCCTTCCGTACCGAGCATCAGGAGGAGTGGCAGCCGGCTGGGCAGAGTGACCGGTTCCTTGTTCCGACCGTCATAGCTTGCGACGAGCTCGGTCAGGGAATCATTGAAGAGATGTTCCCGGGCGAGGGGCGTGAGCCGGCACTCGATATAACGGGCAGCCGCAGCGGGATCGCCGGTGAAGACATTGCCAAAATTCCCCTGTCCTTCGATCAGGTAGCGCTTGTTGGTCAGGACGACCAGGGCATCGGAGATCGCCGCCTCGCCGTGCGGATGATACTGGGCGCAATGTCCGGAGATGGTGGCAACCTTGATAAACCGCCCGTCATCTTTTTCGTGTAACGACCAGAGAATTCGCCTCTGCACGGGCTTCAGTCCGTCCACCATGTGCGGAATGGCGCGGTCCCGGATGACGTAGGACGCGTACTGCATGAAGTTCGTGTCGACCCGCCCGTGCAGTGGATGTTCGATTTTGGACGGCGAGAATGAGCGAGGAACGACCGCTCCGATGGCTTCGGCTTCCACGTGTGTTTCGGGAGCGGAGGTAGCCGATGGCAAAGGGTCGGCGGCCGGGGGCACGGCGGTTCCGATGGGAGCGCCCGGGGCTTGTGACGAGGGTTTGACCGGTCCGTCGATCGGCAATTCCGGCTGGTCGCCGCCGGGTTTTCGTTTGGAGGGCATGTGCGGAGTGCAAAAGCGGTTGAGCGGGGAAACGGGATTGCGCGGCGGTCTGGGGGTTGGCGGGTGGCGATGAAAAAGAGTCGGGAGCGTCGATCACTCTTCCACGGGAACGACCAGGTTTTCCATGATATAGTCCTTGCGATCCGGGGTGTTTTTTCCCATGTAAAAGCCGAGAATCTGGGCGACATCGCCGCGGGGCGCATGTTCCACCTGGTTGAGGCGCATCTTCGGTCCGATAAACTGTTTGAATTCAGCCGGAGAAATTTCTCCGAGCCCTTTGAAGCGGGTGATCTCAGCGCTTTTTCCCAGCTTGGCCGCGGCCTGGTCGCGTTCCACCTCGGAGTAACAATAGAGTGTCTGCTCCTTCGTTCGTACTCGGAAGAGGGGTGTTTCGAGAACGAACAGGTGCCCTTCCTGGACGACTTGCTCGAAGAATTTCAAAAAATAAGTAATCAGCAGGTTCCGGATGTGCAGACCGTCGACATCCGCATCGGTAGCCAGGATCACTCGGTCGTAGCGCAGATTTTCCGCGTTGTCCTCGATATCGAGCGCTCGCATCAAATTATACATCTCGTCATTTTTGTAGACGATGTCGCGCTTCAGATCCCAAACATTGAGAGGTTTGCCCTTGAGCACAAAGATCGCCTGGGTGCTAACGTCGCGGCAGCTGACAATGGAGCCGGCGGCGGATTGCCCTTCGGTCAGAAAAACCATCGACCCGCGGCCTTTACCCTTGGCCTTGTCGAGATGGATCTTGCAGTCCTTCAATTGCGGGATGCGCAGCGTAATTGCTTTCGAGCGTTCCCGGGCAAGTTTCTTGACCTCCTGCAATTCCTTCCGCAACTGCCGGGTGTCCTCGACCTTGGCGAGGATCATATCGGCGACCGCCTTATTACGGTTGAAGAAGTGCAGTAATTCTTCGCGAACGCGATTGACCAGATCGGTCCGGATCTCGGTGTTACCTAATTTGTTCTTGGTTTGGGATTCGAACACCGGATCTTTGAGTCGGATGGCCACCGCCCCGACCATGCATTCGCGGACGTCGTCGCCGTCGTAGCCGGATTTTGAGTACTCGTTCACGGCCTTCAGCAATCCCTCCCGGAAGGCACTCAGGTGGGTGCCACCGTCGCTGGTATACTGGCCATTGACGAAGGAAAAGAAGGATTCCCCGTATCGGCTGTTGGTATGGGTAAAGCAAAACTCGAGCGTCTTGCCGGTGTAATGCAGGGGCGTGTAGATGGGTTCAGCGTGATCCGACTGGAGGTCTTCCATCACCAGATCGAGCAGCCCATGCCGGGACTGGAAGGTCTGACCGTTAAACTGCAGCTTCAATCCAGCATTCAAGTAACTGTAGTGCCGGAGGCGACGTTCGATGAATTCCGGTTTGAAAATCGCCCCCTTGAAAATCACCGGGTCGGGCTCGAAGCGGATGAACGTGCCGTTGGGTTCGGTCGTCTTTCCCTGCAGGTCCTTCTTTAATTTGCCCTGTTTGAATTGGGCTTCGACGAAATCCCCCTCACGGTGGCTGCGCACCGTGAAGTCCTTGGAGAGCGCATTCACCGCCTTCGTCCCAACGCCGTTCAATCCGACGCTAAACTGGAAAACGTCGTCATTGTACTTGGCTCCCGTGTTGATCTGGGACACACACTCGATGACTTTGCCCAGGGGGATTCCCCGCCCAAAATCTCGGACGGACACGACACCGCGGTCCACGGCGATCTGGATTTCGCGGCCGTGGCCCATGATGAATTCGTCAATCGAGTTGTCGATGACCTCCTTCAGCAGGATGTAACATCCGTCGTCGGGATGGGTGCCGTCCCCGATTCGACCGATGTACATTCCGGTCCGCAGCCGGATGTGTTCGATCGACGACAAGGTCTTTATCTTGCTTTCGTCGTAGGTGTGCTTTTTTTCGTCAGCCATGTCTTCAGCCATTATTGACCGGCCGGGACAATGGAGAAAGCCGGGGCAGGAAACAAATGAGTAAAGGAGGCGATCGGAAAGTTATTCGCAAGGTGTGGGTCAGTCGTTGTCGCCGCCCAACATGTTACCCAGTCCTCCGAGGAGGGATCCCTGCTCACGGCTGGAGCCGCCGGCCTTCGGTGATGCGGAGTGGAGTCGATCGGCCAGTCGGCTCAACGGGAGTGATTGAAGCCAGATCCGGCCGGGTCCGCGGAGCGTGGCGAAGAACAGCCCTTCGCCCCCAAACAGGGCGGATTTGATTTTTCCGACGTATTGAATGTCGAAATCGACGGTTTTCGTGTAGGCAACGATGCAACCGGTGTCGATACGCAGGGTTTCACCGGCGGCCAGTTCCCGGGCCATGAGGGTTCCGCCGGCGTGGACAAACGCCCAGCCGTCGCCTTGAAGTCGTTCCATGATGAAGCCCTCGCCGCCGAACAATCCGGCCCCGATTTTCTTATTGAAGGCGATTCCGACGCTGACCCCCTTGGCGGCGCAGAGGAATGAATCCTTCTGGGCGATCAGTTCACCACCCACTTCGCTGAGATGAATCGGCACGATTTTGCCGGGATACGGAGCCCCAAAGGCCATCTTTCGCTTCTGCGCCGACCGGTTCTGGAACACGGTCATGAAGAGGGATTCCCCGATCAGAAGTCGTTTTCCCGCCCCCATCAAGCTCCCAAGAAACCCCGAGGATTGCTGCGATCCGTCGCCAAAGATCGTCTCCATTTCAATGCCATCCTCCATGTACATCATGCCGCCGGCCTCGGCGACCATGGCTTCGTTGGGATCCAATTCCACCTCAACATACTGCAAGTCGTTGCCGTGGATGGTGTAGTCGATTTCGTGCATTGCATTCATTCAGGGAAGCTTTTTGTTTTGGTGTGTTAGCTCGGCTCCGTGAAACAACTCGCAAACTTGACCGAAGGTTTCAAGTATTCCGCGCTGCGTCAGCAACTCAACCACGGGATCAGCGCACCGCCGGGATCGCTCGTGCGAGCAGGGCCGCGAGCGTTCCGGCGGCGCGCTGACCCGTCTCGATGACTTCGCTGTGCGCCAGCGATCCGGGGTGAAAGCCGGCGGCCCAGTTCGTGAGGCAGGAAAAGCCGGCGACCTCCAGGCCGAGCGCGCGCGCTGCGATGGCTTCCAGCACCGTGCTCATGCCCACGGCATCGGCGCCGAGCGTGCGCAACATGCGGACTTCCGCGGGCGTCTCGTATTGCGGGCCGAGTTGTCCGGCGTACACGCCTTCGTGGAGCCGGATGTCGAGTTCCTTCGCCGTGGTCGCAAAGTGAGTGCGCAGCGCCTTGGAATACACCTCACTCATGTCGTGAAAGTTGGGTCCGCCGAGCAGCGGCGTCGTTCCGGTGAGATTGAGCTGATCGCTGAGCATCATCCAGCCGCCGGGCTCGAAGTCCGGGTTGGATGTGCCCGCGGCGTTCGTGAGCACGAGGCGCCGGATTCCGCGCTCCGCCATCCAGCGCACATGTGCGGTCACCTCGGCGGCCGTCCGCCCTTCGTAAAGATGTACGCGCCCCCGCGCAGCGACGACCGGCACGCCGCCCAGCATCCCGAATACAAACTCGCCCGCATGTCCTTCCACCCGCGACTGCGGCAGTCCCGCGATCCCGGCATAGGGCACCACGTCCGTCACCGTTATTCGCTCGACAAACCCACCCAGCCCCGAGCCCAGAACGAGTCCCCATTGCGGACGAAGTGTTTCCCAAGACATGCCGCGCATCCTGTGCGACCGGTGCCCTGCGTGCAAGATGCCGCTGAAAAGCGTCCACCAGCCATCTCGGTCCACCCGGTAATCCTCATTGTTCCGCGCGCTGGAACGAGCCACAAAGACATCCCCGTCAGCCTGCGCTGAGCGACCTACGGCTCCTGCCGGGCGCGATAGTAGCGGCGGGGGAAGTTGGTCGCGTTGCTGTCACTGTAGCGGAAGATGCCATTGGCGAAGGTCATCGTGCCGATGTCCTGCCACTGGGTCACCGCGGGGTGACTGAAGACTGCCGCGGCCTGCACCACGTAGTTTGAGCCCTCCTCGCCTTGCATGCACAGCTTGAACGCCGTGTTCGTCTCGAAGAAGCCGCCGAGGCTTAGGACATGCAGCGGCGGTGTCACAAAGGTGACGTTGGTGGTCACTGTCTTCTGTCCGCCGCGGTTGTCTGTGGCGCGGGCGCTAAAGTTGACCAGGCCGGGAAAATCGTAGAGCACGCGCAGCGATCCCGAGGCGGCGTTGACCGAGCCAATCTCAGTGGTATCGCTGAGGAAGGTAATGTTCGTGACGGTGCCATCGAGGTCGGTGGCGCTGGCGTTGAGGAGGAACGGCACGCACACGAATTGGGTGGCGGGCGCGGTGACCACGAGGTTTGGCAGCGCGTTTGAGGCGCGCAGCACGAGGGCGTTCGGATAGTAGATAATCTCGAACGCGTAGTTGGGCGTGAGAATTTGGTCGAAAGCCCCGGAGCGCGCGGTGTAGGTCAGAGCGGTGGAGCTGCTGCCGATCACAGGGAAAAATCCGTTGGTGAACGTGACGTTCAGCGTGCCGGCCAGTTTCGCGGTGCCGCTCACGCGCACCTGAGGGAAGTCCCGGAGCGCCAGCGCGCCCTTGATCGGCATGTGATGCAGCGCGCCCGCCTCGTTGGTGTAATTCCCGGTGATGGTCAGCAGGCCGAACGGCGTGCCCGGGCCGAAGACGGCGTTGTTGCGCAGCGTGCCGCGGATGGAGTTCGTGGCGCTGATGTACCCGCCCGCGATGTTGATGTTCCCGCCCAGCACGCCGCGTCGGACGCGTGTCTGGCCGTTGGTCTGGACTAGCGAACTGATCGTCAGCGTGCGCCCGAGCGAATCATCGGCCGCGATCACGCCCGCGTTGGTTGTTGGGACGCCGATGGTGCCGTAGCCCTGGATGGTGCCAAAGTTCAGCACGGAGGAAGGGCCGGTTTGCAGCGCACCCGCCGCGAGGTTCAGGAATGCGCCCGGTTTGTTCTCGAACACGGAATCGGTGAAGGCCGTCGCCGCATCCACTACCACGGAGCCGAAATTGTGGAAGGCCTGGTTGTCAATCGAACTGCCCGTGAACGTGGCGGCGCCGTTGTTGGTGATGAGGACGGTGCCCGGTGTGGTACCGAAAAATGTGCCGCCCGCGAGCGAGAGGTTGGTGCGGATGACCAGCAGGCCGCGGTTGTTGAAGCTACGCGCGGTGTGGCTCACGGTGTTGGCGTAAATCGCGCCCAGGTTGTTGACGAGGTAGGACCAGGTGCCGCTGCTCAACGAATCCTCCAGCCGCCGCAGGTCGGCGACGCCGTTGGTTGGCACATGAAATTCCCCGCGCAGGACTGTGACCACGTTGATGTTCGTGTAACCAGCGCCGGCGTTGAACCGCGCGCCCGCGGAACTGAATCCGCCCGAGCCGACGCCGACTTTCAACTGCCCGTTCTGCACTGTGGCCGGCGCGTTCCACGCCACCAGTCCGGCCACGTCAATGTTGTGCAGCGGGCCGGTCAGCACGGTGCCTGGTTCGAAGGAGAAATAGTCGCCCGTGGCCTCGTTGCCGAAGAAGGACAGTTCGGCCAGCGAGCTGCGGAACTCGACCGTGCCGAAGTTCGTGCCGCGGCTGATGTAACAGAAGCCGGCGGAGAGCTTGCCGTAGTTCAGCAGATCTACGGAGATGCGTCCGGGCGTGGGCGCGGAGCCGGCGGTGATGATTGTGCCGTGGTTGACGATCCAGCAGCGCGGAGTCTGGGAACCGAAGTAGTGGTAGCCATTACCCTCGCCGATGCGCAGGGTGCCCCCCGGGTGGTTCGTGAGGCACGCGCCGCCGGCGAGGTTCAACAGCAGTCCCGGCCCGAAGCCCCCATCGCCCGAGTGGGTGAGCATGCCGTAGTTTTCCAAAATGTTCGTCGAGAGCGTCTTGGAGGTGTTGTAGCCGTTGCAGGAAAGGGTGCCGGTTTGGGTCACGATGGTGCGGCCCGGCCCGAGGATCGAGCCGCTGTTCCAGTTCATGCGTCCGCCGATTTGGATGGTCGCGCCCGCCGTCCGCACCACGTCGTTGAGGCTGAAAAGGGTGTTGGTCTCGAACATCGCGACGCCGCCGAGCGCGAGCGGTTCCGTCACGCTCAAGGTCACGGTTCCCGCCACGCCGCGCGCGCCGACGAGGATGTTGCTCACGCTGGCGGCCGCGCTGATCGTCACGGTATAGGTGCCGGCGTTGGTGATGATGACGGAGTTGGTCGCGGCGGGCGTCTGGTTCGGCGACCAGTTCGCGGCGGTGGCCCAGTTGCCGCTCGCAAGATTGGTCCAGATGAGGGTTTGGGCATGGCCGGTAGGCAGCGGCCACAGCAACAGGGCGGCGGTGAGCTGCGCGAAAGAGCATTGCGATGCAGTCATGGTTACTGTCGATTTCCGTGATGGCGCTGAGAGTTCGATGTGTGAGCGTTGATGGCCCGTAACTTGATCCGGATAGTGCCGGCGCAAGGATTTAACTACGCTTTCCGCGGAGTGTTGAGAAACCAAATTCCTACCCGTAATGGCGAATGGTTGTGAAACGGAAACCGAGGGACGGTTGGGTCTCGTTAAATAAAGTTGGACATTGCAGCCGATAGGCAAGAGAAACGGACCATGATCAAAATAAGGGTTGGCCCGATGTGGCTTGTGGGCGCGTGCCTGATTGGTATGTCAGCAATGGCTCAGGTGCCAGGAATCATGAACTACCAGGGACGACTCACCGTCGCCGGCACCAATCACACCGGACCGGTCCGGTTCAAGTTTGCGCTGGTGGACGGTGTCAATGGCACCAGCTATTGGAGCAACAATGGGTCGAGTGTCAACGGCTCCGAACCGTCGGCCCACACCGGCGTCGACGTTCAGGATGGCCAGTTTCAAGTCCTCCTGGGCGACGTTTCCCTGCCCAACATGCAGGCAATTCCTTCGCCCGCGTTTGACCATTCGGATGTGCGGCTGCGGATCTGGATGAATGTGTCCGACCCGACCTTCACCCAGCTTGCCCCCGACCAGCGTGTGGTGGCGGCGGGTTATGCTTTCCGGGCCGCCGGACTGCCGGATGGGACGGTAACCGGGCCCATGCTGGCGCCGAATGCAGTTGGGACGGAGGAACTGGCCAACGGTTCCGTCGGCACCGCCGAGATCGCGGACAATGCCGTCACGGCGAGCAAGCTGGCGGCCAATGCGGTGGGTTCCGCCCAGCTTTCCGACACGCTGAGGCTGGAGGACCTGGTCCTTGAGAGCGCGGAAGGCTTGAACCGGGTGGAAGTGGGAAGTGCTGGCAACGCCGGCATCCTCCGCATGAATCACGGATCCATCGGCCGATTTCTTGAAATCACAGGGACCACGGTCGGTGGCTTCGTTCGCCTCTTCGATCAACTGGGTGGCCTGGGCACCGGCCAGAAGACCGTAGAGCTCGGGTCATCCGAGGTGGGCGGTTACGCCACGGTTCTCCAGAACAACGGGAACGCGGGGCTGCAGCTTAATGGGCAGAATGGGAACAATCCCGGTGGTAACATTCTATTATACCGATCTGCTGGCATCGGTGCGTCGTTGTCGGGGCAAGGCGCCGGAGGCGGGGGACAGGTGTTGCTTCGCAATGCCGCTGGTCAGGAAACGGTGGAGTTGGTGGGGGCGGAAACCGGCGGCAATGCGGGTGGGCAGCTAACCATCCGCCGGAGCGATGGAGCCGCCACGTTGATCTTTGACGCCCAGTTTGGATCTGGAGGGGGTCAGATTTCCGTTCGCAATGCCGCGGGGGACGAAACGGTGGAAATCCTGGGGAACGAGACCACTGACAATCAGGGGGGGCAGGTCACGGTGAAACGGGATGACGGCAAGGCCGGAATTATTCTGGATGGTCAATTGGGGAACGGCGGCGGCGAGATTCGGGTGGCCAATGCCGCCGGTCAAGTCACGGCGCAACTGCAGGGCACCGAAGGGGCCAATGAGGGAGATGGGGCAGGCCAGTTGGTGCTCCGGCAACCGGATGGCCAGGTGGGCCTGCTTGCTGATGCCCAAGCGGGAGACCAGGGCGGACAGTTGGTCGTGAACAACATGGCTGGCCAGACGCGGGTGAATATCGTCGGCCAGCAATCCTCCGGCGGCGGCTAAGTCGGGGTCCGCGACGCCAGTGGCACCGTGACCGCCCAGATCTCCGGCGCGGAGGTCTCCTCCCAGGGGGCCCAAATCCTTCTCGCCAAGGCGAACGGCATTCCCACCGTCCTGCTCGATGCCGAGCTCGGTGCCGGCGGCGGCTCCCTCCGCTTGGCAAAGTCCGACGGATCCTTCCCGATCCGACTGGACGCCAGCGCTTCCGGCGGGGGCAAGGTTACCACGCAGGTCCTCGAAATCACCGGGGGCAGCGATCTCTCAGAACAGTTCGAAGTGCAACACGCGGGGCCGGCCCCGGTGCCCGGCATGGTTCTGTGCATCGATCCCGAACGCGAAGGCGGCCTTCTCCTCAGCACCAAGGCTTTCGACCCCACCGTGGTTGGCGTGATTAGCGGCGCCGGAGGAATCCGCACCGGCATGCTGATGGGCCAGCAAGGCTCCGTTGCGGACGGGCGATTCCCGGTCGCACTGGCCGGCCGGGTCTACTGCCTGGTCGATGCCGGTTTCGGAGCGGTGAAGCCCGGTGACCTCCTCACGACTTCTCAGACTCCCGGCCACGCCATGCGCGCCGGAAGATCTCCGGACGCATTCGGCGCCATCCTGGGCAAGGCATTGACTGCGCTTCCCGAAGGACGTGGCCTCTTGCTCGTGCTCGTGTCGCTGCAATAGTTTTTCCAACATGGACCTATTCCCATGAATTTTCAGCCCTATTTCCTCGGTCCCCAACTCGTTGGCCAGCGGGCAAGGCGAGCGTTCTCCATCGTTGCGGGCGCGTTCGGTTTGCTGGCAGCCGGTGGTGATCTTCACGCGCAAACGTTCCGGATCGTCCCGGAAACCCCCACGCTGCTCCGCACCGTCTCGGTGCGCCGTGGTCGTACCGTTACGACCCCCGAGAATGCCCGCATTGCCACCCGGACTGACGGTTCGCTGGGTTTCATTGGTGCCCCGGCGGATCATCATTTCCTCCGCACCGACATCCGGTTCACAACGCCGCAGGAGGCGGCCGTCGATTTCGTCAGCCGCACCCGTTCTCTTCTCGGAGTCGCAAGCACGCAGGTCCAACTGGTGCCGTTGCCGCCCCGGCGGGGTAGCCGGACCGCGGCCATCCGATTCGGCCAGACGTATGGGGGCGTTCCGGTCTACGCGGCCGAAGTTCGCGTCCAGGTAAACGACGAACTGGGTGTTGACGCCCTCCTGAGCACGGTGATGCGCCGAACTCAGGAGCTCGACGATGGACGCCTTTCCCTTCGCCCCACCCTCACGTCAGCCAAGGCTGCCGACGCCGCCCGGGCCGGCCTGGCTCGCGAACTGGCTGGGGAGATCCCCACGGTCGGTCCCGCGGAACTGGTGTTGTTCGATCCAGAACTGTTTGACGAGGCCGGATCGATCCGCCTTGCCTGGCAGATGAATGTGACTGCCGGGGACGGCTTACGCATGGACGATGAGGTGTTTGTCGACGCCCATTCCGGCCAACTCTTCGACCGGGTCCCCAACCTGCATGCCGCGCTCAATCGCCAGATCTACGACGCCGGATTGCAAACGGTGAACCCGGGCACGCTGGTGAGAACGGAGGGCGGCGCCGCTAGCTCGGTGCCGGACGCCAATTCGGCCTATACCGCCCTGGGTGATGTCTACAGCTTCTACCTGAACCTCCATAAGCGCGACGGGTGGGATGGTGCCGGAGGCGTCTTCAGCTCCACATGCCGCTATTGCACGGCCAATCTCGGGGCGACCAATTGCACCTACACCGGCATGACCGCCGCTTTTCGGAAGGGGCGCATGTACTACCAGCCCGGGTCCGTCACCGACGACATTACGGGGCACGAGGTCACCCACGGGGTCACCGGATCGGAATCCGGCCTCAAATACAAGAACCAGTCCGGTGCCATCAATGAGTCCTTCTCAGACATCTGGGGTGAATTCATCGATCTAACGAATGGCCGGGGCGACGACCGTGCCGCCGTGCGCTGGCTGCTCGGCGAAGATGCCCCCCAGTGGCTCGGCACCGGTCTGCGCGACCTGGCCGACCCGACCGTTTTTTCGAATCCCGACCGAGTCGGCAGTCCCTTGTACCAACCGCCGTCCGACAAGTCCGACAACGGAGGCGTGCACAACAACAGCGGTGTGAACAATAAGCTCTGTTTTCTGCTGGTCGATGGACAGACCTTTAATGGCCAAATCGTCACGGGCATGGGTGTGGAACGGGTCGCCCTGCTTTACTATCGGGCGCAGACCGGACTCCTGACTCCCACCTCAGGCTGGACAGATCTCTACAACGCGCTGCAACAGGCCGCCCTCGACCTGAACTGGACCGTGGCGGAACGTAACAACCTTTATCGGGCATGCCGCGCGGTCGAGATCGCGGCGCCGGATGATGTGTACGTTGACAAGGCCAAGGCCTGCCTCTTGGCTGACGGCATCGACGACGGCTGCGGGACGGGTGCCATTCCGTACCTTCCGTTTGCCGGGGGCCCGTTTCCCGCCGTTACGCAAGGCAATGTGGCTGCACGCCCGGGCGACCGGCTGCACATCCGAGCCGGAAGCTATTCCGAGAAAGTGGTCTTCAATAAACGTTTGAGCGTCGTGGCCTCAGGCGGGGCGGTGGTCATCGGCAAATAGCCCTTCAGCATTGATTTAATATGAAAACGACATGGTCCCTCGGGTTGGGCATCCTGGCCTGGGCGCTGCTTCCTGGAACAGCCTCGACGGCGACGGTGACGGTCCAGGCCGGCGTCAACGGTGGGGGAGGCGTGAGCACCGGTGGCACCTATGTGCTGCGAGGAGCCCTCACACCGGATGCAGGCGGCACCGCCACTCAGGGCGCCTTTGTCCTGGAGGCGGGCTCCCAGGACATGGCGCCGCTTATCGTCGTCACGCCGGGAGCCCCCACCTTGGTCATCTCGCGGCAGGCTCAAGGCATTCTGATTTCCTGGTCGGGCGGTGGGTCAGGCTATACCCTGGAACAGACCGGCCAGATTAACACCGATTGGAAGGTTGTCGAGGGAGGCACCTTGTCCCCGGTGGCAGTCTCGATCGATGCCGTTACACGCTACTTCCGACTGCGCAAACCCTGATCCTCCCGAATCGCGCCGCGCCTCGCGCATCAGCCGGACCATGCCGGACCATGCCGGAGGCCGCTAACGCCACAGCGGCGGAAGCGTCCGCCGGGCGGCCAAGTAGCGCCGGAAGCGGGGCAAATCCCCGCCCCAGCCGTTCGCGCGCTACATGACCATGCCGCCATCCACGGTTAACACCTGGCCGGTGACGTAGCATCCGCCCGGTCCCGCGAGGTAAAGGGCGGCCTGGGCGATGTCCTCGGCCTTTCCGAAGGAGTTCAAGGGAATCTGCTGCAACAACGCGGTGCGCATTGTTTCGTCCAAGGCAGCGGTCATGTCGGTTTCGATGAAACCCGGCGCGATCGCATTGCACGTGATGCCGCGGGAGGCGAGCTCCTTGGCGACCGATTTGGTGAATCCGATGAGGCCCGCTTTGCTCGCGGCGTAGTTGCATTGTCCGGCGTTGCCCACCAGTCCGATGACACTCGCAACATTGATGATTCGTCCGGATCGCTGCTTGAGAAAGGATCGGGTGAACGCCTTGGTGAACAAAAACGCTCCGCGGAGATTGGTGTTCAAGACTGCATCCCAGTCGGCTTCGCTCATGCGCATCAAGAGGCCGTCCCGAGTAACGCCCGCATTGTTGACGAGGACGTCGACTCTGCCGGCATCGGCAAGGATTGTTGCGGCCGCCGCCGTCACGGCGGCCGGGTCACTGACATCGACGGCGAGGCCCCAGCTGCGACGTCCCAGTGCCTGAATTTCAGCGGCGATGCGGGTGGCATTTTCCGCAGTGCGCGAGACGCAGACGACGTCGGCTCCGGCCGCGGCGAACTGGAGGGCGATGGCACGGCCGATGCCGCGGCCGGCACCGGTGACTACGGCGATTTGGTTGGAAAGAGGGGACATAATACGAGGAGGAGGGGGATAGGGTTCAAGAGGCTTCCGGGGCAGAATTGAGGGCGAGGACGGTGGCTTCAAGACTTGGGACGTCCGCTACATTGAAAACGGGGACCGATCGGTCGATGCGCTTCATGAATCCGCTCAGGGCAGTTCCGGGTCCGAGTTCGATAAAGCGATTGAAGCCGTTGGCGAGTAGGTAGCGGATGGAATCCTCCCAACGGACAGGGGATGTAACCTGATCGATCAGCAAGCGGGCCATTTCCGCCGGAGATCCGTGCGGCTTACCGGTGACATTGGCGATCACGGGAACGCGCGGTGGCAGGAGGGGGACACCGGCGAGGGCGACCGCCAGCTTCGGCTGTGCGGAAGCCATCAAGGGCGAGTGGTAGGCTCCGGCGACCGTGAGAGGGATCGCTTTTCTTGCACCGCGGTCTTGCGCGAGTTGAATCGCGGCGAAAATTGGGTCCGTGGCCCCGGAAATGACGATTTGTCCCGGGCAATTGAGGTTGGCGAGTGTGACACCCGTGGCAATACATACCTCGCGGGTGGATGCTTCGTCGAGGCCAACGATTGCGGCCATGCCGCCCTGAGTGGATTCACACGCTTCATGCATGAAGCGTCCGCGTTGACGGACGATTTTCAAACCGTCCTCAAAGCTGAGAGCGCCCGCTGCAGCGAGGGCGGTAAACTCGCCCAGTGAAAGTCCAGCGGTGGCCTGGAAGGAGAACGCGGAGAGGCGAGACTGGAGGAGTGCCAATGCAACCCAGCTGATGAGATAAATGGCAGGCTGGGCATTCTCCGTGCGGGTCAGATCCGATTCAGGTCCGGAAATGCAGAGGGTTCCGAGATCGTAGCCGAGGGCGTGGTTTGCTTGATCAAAGAGAGCCTTGGCAACTGGGTAGACCTCGGTCAGATCTCGTCCCATTCCCACCTTCTGGGCACCCTGGCCGGCAAAGAGCAAAGCGGTTTTTATCATTGGCCCGTGAGTGAATCAGGGCTGCCCCTTCAAATCCAGAATCGGTTGCAGCGCGACATTCGAATACACCCCCTCAAAAAACCCCATTGCCTCCCGGGCCTCTCTTGTTACGGTGCTGTGAGTTCGGTGCAACCTCATTGTAACACTATGGGACAGTCTACTGACCCGAAGCGGGATCCGCGGGTTTACCTGCAAAACACCTCCCTTTACCGGGAGTTTCAGGCGGAACGAGACGAGATTCTAAAACACAAATGGATCGAGTCTGAAAAGAGCGGTCGCGACATTGGATTCGAGGCGGCGTTGACCGACTGGATCGCAAGATATCGGTCGGGCTGGCGGCGTGGTCGACAGGACACGCTCGCGGTGGGGCGTGCCTAACGGCCTCGAGTCTGTTTTTCACTATGAGTCACGTGCTGCTCGATGCGGCCAGCCTGGGACGGGCTCTGACCCGAATGGCCCACCAAATCGCCGAGCGCAATGGTGATGAAGACGGTGTTATCGTCGTGGGCGTTCAAGCCGGCGGAATTCATCTCGCCCGTCGTCTGGCCCTTATCCTGAGGGAGATCTGGCAGCGGGATGTGCCGCACGGGACCCTTGATGTTTCGATGCACCGCGATGATTTGGATGCCCGCGGAACCCTCGTAATGCGCTCCACCCACCTTCCCGGGGATATCACCGGTCGAGCGATTGTGCTGGTGGATGACGTGCTTTACAGCGGTCGCACGGCAAGGGCTGCACTGGATGCGCTGAACGATTTTGGCCGACCGCGCCGGATTCAACTCGCCGTTCTGGTCGACCGCGGGGGGCGAGAACTGCCCATCGCCGCTGATTTTTTGGGAGTCAAGGCGAGCCCGCGAGCCAACCAGCGCATCGACGTCCGTTTGACGGAGCATTCGCAACGGGATGAAGTCCTGGTCGAGGACGCAATGTCATGAGGAACAGCGCCGGTCCGCGACAGTTTCGAACCGGCCGGTACCGTTAAATCCCATGCCTTGGAATCGCCGCCATCTGCTGGATCTGCAGTCGCTGACCGCGGAAGAGATCTCTGCGGTGCTGGACACAGCGGCCCATTTCAAGACCGTGGGCGAACGGTCCATTAAGAAGGTTCCGGCCTTGCGAGGCAAAACAGTAGTGAATTTGTTCGTCGAGCCCAGTACCCGCACCCGGATCAGCTTCGAGTTGGCGGCGCTTCGATTAAGCGCGGATGTAATCCAGTTTTCAGCCGATGCGTCCTCCTTGAAAAAGGGTGAATCCCTCAAGGATACCGTACGCAACCTGGAGGCGTTGAATGCGGATTTCATCATCCTTCGACACAGCGCCAGTGGGGCTCCTCATTTTCTTGCTCGGTTCGCGCAGGCCCACATCATCAATGCCGGGGACGGAGCGCACGAGCATCCGACCCAGGGTTTGTTGGATGTTTTCACCATTCGCCAGGAAAAGGGTCGCGTGGCCGGTTTGAACGTAACGATCCTGGGAGACATCCTCTACAGTCGGGTTGCCCGGTCGAACATTTGGGCGCTGCGCAAGCTCGGTGCCCGCGTAACGCTCTGTGGTCCTCCAACGCTCGTGCCCCGGGTTTTTGAAAAGTTAGGATGCCGGGTGACCTGGGATCTGGAGAGTGCCATCCGTGATGCCGACGTTATCAACCTGCTGCGCATTCAACATGAACGACAACGGAAGACCATGTTCCCAAGTATCAGCGAATATGCGGGCTTGTTCGGCCTGAATCACAGCCGTCGGCATCTGGTCAAGCCTGACGCGTTGATCATGCACCCGGGTCCGATCAATCGCGGCGTCGAAATCGACAACTCCTTCGCGGATGGTTCGCAATCGGTTATTCTGGACCAAGTCGCCAACGGGCTCGCCGTACGGATGGCCGTTCTCTTCCTCATCAACGGGGGTCGTCAGGAAGAGATCGCCGCTTGATGGTGAAGAACCTGCCCATTCTTCCTTGATTCCAAACTTGCGGGGTGCGGTTGGCGATTCCTACGTTGCCCTGATGAAACGATTTTTCGTGGGAATGGCGCTCGGGTCGAGTCTGATCGGGGCAACGCTGCAGGGTCAGAATCTGACCGGGGCTGATCTGATCGCCGCCCGTCAGGAGTTGGAGGAGGCCGAAAAGATGATTCGCTCCGATATTTCAACTCTCCAGCAACGTCAGGACTTTCTCGAGCGCGAGGTTCGCCAGTTGCGGGATCTGGTGAGCGGGATGCGCGCTGAAAACCTCGCGCTGAAAGATGCTGTTGCGCGGATGACCGCCGGCTACGTCAATCGGGAGGAACTTCGTTCCGTGGTGGAGAAGGTCCAGGAGGTTGACCGCAAGCGTGGTGACGATAAGGAGTTAATCCTTCGGGAAGTTCGGGAATTGAGCAAGCTGCCCTCCCTGCCGACCCCGATCGATGGGTCCCACTCCACACGATCGACCGTCGGCACCGAGAAACCGGTCCGAATTGAGAAACCGGCCTCGACCCCGGACACCCCCCCTCCCAAGGGTGAGTTTTCGGGCGACTACTATCCGCACAAAGTTGAGGCCAATCAGACCTTGGGTGAAATCATCACGGCGTACAACAAGCAGTACGAAATGAAGGTGAAGTTGAGCGATGTGATGAAAGCCAATCCCAAATTGAAGGACCCAAAGAAGGTTTTTGTTGGTCAAACGGTAAAGATACCCGTCGTCAAGTGAAGGGGCACCCCACCTCCCGCTGGGCCGAAATCCGTACTAGTCAGCCGTCACCTTTTCCTTAAAAGTACCAGACGTGTCGAAGGCCCCCAAAGCTGCCTCTGCAGACGAGCCTCCGTTCGAAGAGGCCTTGAAGAAGTTGGAATCTATCGTGGAAGCGATGGAATCCGAGGATCTTGCCCTGGAGCAGTTGCTGCTCAAGTACGAGGAAGGGTCCCGTCTGGCCCGCCTTTGCCAGAGTCGCCTCGCCGATGCGGAGCTGAAAATTCAGAAACTTGAAGAAAGCCTCAAGGGTGAACTCAGCGTTACGCTCTTTTCGCCGGGTACGGAGCCCGCTCACGACTGATTCCCATCGAAATGGATCCCGCGATGGAGGCCCCTTGGGGAGCTTTCGAAGGCGGCTCCAGTATCCAGCGAGTATCGTTTACATTCCGCGACACCCTTTAATTTTATCTTCCATGAGCCGCTATCTTGAAATGGTTGACCATCCATCACACGTCAGGAAACTCACGCCGGAGCAGTTGACTGAACTGGCTTCCGATATCCGCAGAGAGCTCATCGACGGGCTGGCCAAGAATGGAGGTCATCTTGGGCCCAACCTTGGGGTCGTGGAGTTGACGGTGGCGTTGCATCGCTGCTTCGAGACGCCGAGGGACAAATTCGTGTGGGACGTCAGCCACCAGGTTTATGTCCACAAGTTGCTGACCGGACGCAAGAGCCGCTTCCGGACGATTCGGACCACGGATGGTTTGAACGGGTTCGCGTTGCGGACCGAGAGCGAGCACGACTGCTACGGGGCCGGTCACGCCGGGACGGCTCTCTCGGCCGCCTTGGGCATGTGTGCCGCCCGCGACCAGCGTAATTCCGGGGAGCATGTGGTCTGCATTTTTGGGGATGCCGCTCTGACCAACGGCATTTCCTTTGAAGCCCTGAACAATGTGGCATCCACCACAAAAAAGTTCATCGGTATATTGAACGACAACGAGTTTAGCATCGCTAAAAACGTGGGTGCGGTCGCGACCTACCTCGGGAAGCTAACCACGAGCCCGCGGTACAACCGAATCACCCGCGACTTCGCCGCGTGGTTGAAGAAGTTACCCAAGGGCGATCTCGTGGCCATGCTTGGGCAGAAAGCCGAAGAGGCCCTGAAGGGAATGGCCGGAGCGCTCGCTTTGGAGCACACTCCCTCGGCCCTGGATGCGGATGGCAAGGGGGGGCATGGCAGTCCCTTGCTGTTCGAAGAATTCGGGATTCGTTACCTCGGCCCGGTCGATGGACACAATATTCCCCTGCTGGTCAGCACGCTGGAGTTTGCCAAGACCTGCAATGAACCCGTGGTCATCCACGTGTTGACGCAAAAGGGAAAGGGGTTCGACGCGGCGTTGAAGTCACCCGAAAAATTTCATGGCCTGGGACCTTACGATGCCCATACCGGCATCACTCCGGCATCGAAACCGGGCGTCGCACCGCTCTGGCAGGATGTCTTCGGCCGCGCCATGGTAAAGCTTTGTGAGCGGAATAAGAGCGTCGTGGGGATCACCGCTGCGATGCCGAGTGGCACGAGTCTCAAATTGCTCGAACAGGCTGTGCCCAAGCAGTTTTACGACGTTGGAATTGCCGAGGAACACGCGGTGATTTTCGCGGCGGGGATGGCGACCATGTCGTTTCACCCGGTCGTCGCGATCTATTCGACGTTCCTGCAGCGCGCCTATGACTGCATTCACCATGACGTCTGCCTGCAGGATTTACCTGTCATCTTCTGCATGGACCGCTCCGGGCTTTCCGCCAACGACGGCCCCACGCATCACGGATTGTTTGACATCGCCTACCTGCGGTGCCTGCCGAATATCATTGGCATGGCACCGGCCAACGAGGATGAGCTGCAAGACATGATGTTTACGGCCACGTTGCAGGCCCACCCGGTCGCGATTCGCTATCCGCGGGGCAACGGCGAAGGAGTTCCCGTCAAGGACCAGCCCGCCGTGATCGAGATTGGCAAAGCCGAAGTGGTCCGCAACTTTAGCAACAACGGCGGCCCCAAGGTCGCCCTGTTCGGCCTTGGGCCGATGTTGCGCCTGGCGCGGGAGGCCGCGGAGCAACTGATCTCGCAGGGTTGCGACGTCGCCGTCATTAACCCGCGATTCTTCAAACCGCTGGATGCCGCCGTGCACGCGTTTTTTGCGCAATCGGCTGAGGTGGTCGCGACGATCGAAGATCATGTCGGAATGGGTGGGTATGGCAGTGCTGTGCTCGAGTGTTTGAGCGAAGCGGGCATCCAGACGCCGGTCGTTCGCATCGCCTGGCCGGACGCATTCATCGAGCACGCCTCCACGGTGGATTATCTGCGCGAGCGGCACGGATTGACCGTTCCGAAGATAATGGAGGGGGTCCGGTCGATCCTGGCGGCCAAACCGACCGGCCAGCGACTCGCCGCGGTCGCTTAACCCCTCCTCGGTTGAACCAAAAAGAAGTCTTTACAGCCCAGTGAGTGCCAATTAGCGTCCCTCTCTCTTAAGTTTAACGACTGTTGGCGGGGATGGGCCTCGCCGAAATCCAAGCAATGCAAGAAAAGTCCAAGACGATTACAAATTTTCGGATTCATGAGCGTGACACCGGTTCTGCCGACGTGCAGGTGGCTCTCTTGACCGAGCGGATCAACTCCTTAACGGAGCATCTGCAGAAAAACAAGAAGGATCACGGCTCCCGACGGGGTCTGTTGATGATGGTCGGCAAACGTCGATGCCTCCTCGATTACCTGAATAAAAAGGACGAGAAACGGTATCAGGCGATTACGAAAAAGCTGAAGCTTCGCAAGTGATTTCTGAGAGCCGGGCTTCGTGCCCGGCTTTGTCTTTGGGCAGGCTCCATCGGGTTTCAAAGTCCTGGGTGGGAGCACCGTAAAGTCGACGCACGCGGAGTTCTGCCTGCCTTCCTGTATCCAAGTCGCGTCAAACTTATGCCGGCCAGCCCGGGTGATTTCATTCTGCTACCCTAAACAATTGTTTGGGCGGCCGACTGAAGTTTCTCGGGGCGGGCGGCCACAATGAAATGTCTGCAAAAGTAACAATTACAGTGGGTGGTCAGACGATCACCATCGAAACCGGCAAGATTGCCAAACAAGCCGACGGAGCCGTCATGGTTCAACTCGGTGAAACGATCCTCCTCACCGCCGCCGTCGCCGCCTCCAAGGCGAAACCAGGTCAGGAATTTTTCCCTCTGACGGTCGACTATCGCGAACGGGCCGCCGCGGCCGGGAAATTCCCTGGCGGCTACTTCAAGCGAGAGGGCCGTCCGAGCGAGAAGGAGATTCTCACCAGCCGACTGGGGGACCGGCCGATCCGCCCTCTCTTCCCGAAGGGTTGGTACAATGAAGTCCAGGTTCAGAGCGTGTTGCTCAGTGCCGACGGACAGAATGACCCAGACATTCTTTCCATCCTCGGTGCCTCGGCCGCCCTGACCGTATCAGACATTCCCTGGGATGGTCCTCTCGGAGCCGTTCGCGTCGGGCGCGTGGCCGGGCAGTTCGTGGTCAATCCGACGAACGAGCAGCGGTTAGTCAGTGATCTCGATCTGATTTACGTTGGGAATCGAGAGGATGTGGTGATGTACGAGGGGTCTGCGAAGGAAATCTCGGAGGAGGATTTCGTGGCTGCACTCCGGTTCGCTCAGGCCGCGTGTCTTCCCATGATCGAGGCCCAAAAGGAACTCGCGGCCAAAGTCGGCCGGAAGAAGCGCGAAATCCAGGTCACAGTCGTTCCGGACGATATCCTGAAGGAAGCGAAGGGGCTTTCGGGCGAACGGATCCTATCCGCCCTGTTAACCCCTGGAAAATTGGCCCGAGAGAACGCGGCGAAAGCGGTGTTCACCGAGGTTGGGGCGGCGCTGGTTGAAAAGTTTGGCGCGTCCCGCGTCACGGAATTCGTCCTCAAAGATCTCCAGTACTACATCCAGAAGGAAGCCGTCCGCGGTTTGATTCTGAACGCCAAGAAGCGTCTCGATAGCCGCGGATTTCGCGATATTCGTCCCTTGCATAGCGAGGTTGGTATCCTCCCCCGTGCTCATGGCTCCTCGCTGTTTCAGCGCGGTGAAACTCAATCGGTGTGTACCGCGACGCTTGGCACCAGTGACGATGTTCAGGATTTCGACTCCTACACCGGCGGTCAGACGAAGAAGCAGTTCATCCTCCATTACAATTTCCCGAATTTTTCGGTGGGCGAAACCGGCCGCATTGCAGGGCCGGGTCGACGAGAAATTGGCCACGGTGCGCTCGCGGAACGTTCGGTGGAATCGATGATCCCGCTGGCCGAGTATCCGTACGCGGTCCGAATCACCTCCGAAATCACGGAATCCAACGGTTCCAGCTCCATGGCAAGTGTTTGCGGTGCCACGCTTGCATTGATGGATGCGGGCGTTCCGCTCATCCGTCCCGTCGCCGGTATTAGCGTGGGCATTTGTACAGAGAGTGACACTCAGGACAAGATCACCCGCTACCAGTTGCTGACCGATATTCTGGGTTGGGAAGACGCATTCTGCGACATGGATTGCAAGATCGCCGGAACGGCAAATGGCATCACCGGTTTCCAGCTCGACCTTAAACTTCCTGGTATTTCGCACCGCATCATGGCCGAGACGATTGAGGAAGCCCGAGTGGCGCGGCTCAAGATCCTCGAGCACATGCACGGCATTCTTGCGGAGCCACGGGCTGATATCAGCAAGTATGCGCCGCGCATCATCACGATGAAGATCAATCCCGAGAAGATCGGGGCGCTGATCGGGCCCGGCGGCAAGAATATCAAGCGCATTGTCGACGAGTCCGGGTGTGAGATTAACATCGAGGACGACGGCACGGTGAAGATCTTTTCGGTCTCTCCCGAAGGCATGGAGGTCGCCAAGCGAGAGATCGAGGGAATCAGTGCCGAAATCGAGATTAACAAGGTCTACAAGGGCCGGGTCGTTACCATCAAGGAATTCGGTGCCTTTGTGGAAGTTTTCCCCGGTCAGGATGGGCTTGTCCACGTGAGCGAGCTGTCGGCTAAACGAGTGAACCGCGTCGAGGACGTGGTCAAGATGGGCGACGACATTTGGGTGAAATGCATCGGTGTCGACGAAAAAGGGCGCGTCAAACTTAGCCGCAAGGCGGCCATGGAGGAGCGCGGTGAATCGGTGGCGGCGGCAGCGGATCAGGCCGGTGAGCCGCGGGGGAATGACGCTCGTGAAGCGCGGGAACCTGCCCGCACCGATCGCCCGGAACCTCGGAGTGACCGGGGTGGCGGCGCTGACCGGGGGGGGGCTCGAGGAGATCGGGGAGGCGATCGCGGACAGCGTCCTCCGCGTGGTGGGGGTCGAGACAGCCGTTCGGAGACCGAAAACCCGGCGGAAGGCGTTGAGATTGGCAAGATTCACCGGGGCAAGGTAGTTTCGATCAAGGAGTTTGGCTGTTTTGTCGAATTCCTCCCCGGCAAGGAAGGATTGTGCCACGTCAGTGAACTCGCGAATTTCCGGGTGAAGCAGGTCACGGACATCGTTCAGGAAGGCGATGAGATCTGGGTCAAAGTTCTGGGAGTGGATGAGAAGAATCGCATCCGCCTTTCGCGGAAGGCGGCGATGGAAGATCGGGACAAGGCGCAGTCCTCCTCCCCGACTCCCTGAGTCGCGGGGTGGTTCGGATGCCGAGTTTTGAGGCGAGCCTGCGGGCTCGCCTTTTTCTTTTCCCTTTTGGGGTCTTTGGACGAGGATGCGTCCATGCGGCCTGAGTCTCTTCAGTTTCTGAAATCCCTCGTCAACACACCGAGCCCGACGGGTCACGAAGCTCGCGGGCTCAAACTTTGGCGGGATTATGTCCAACCGTTTGCCGGGGAGACATTTTCTGACGCTTACGGGAACACGGTGGCGGTGTTGAACAAGGGAGGAGGCCCGCGCGTGATGTTGGCAGCCCACGCGGATGAGATTGCGATGACGGTGAACTTCATCACACCGGAAGGTTTTGTCCATGTGCGGCGGACTGGGGGTGTGGATCCTGCCATCACCAAGGCACAGCGCGTGACGATTCATTCGCAGGGTGGCCCGATCAAAGGTGTGGTGGGCAATGTGGCCATTCACCTGACCAAAGCGGATACCGATCCAAAGCCTCCCAAGATCCACGAATTATTTATCGATATTGGCGTGGCCAGCAAGCGGGACGCGCTCAAGCTGCTGCGAATTGGGGACCCGGTCACGCTCAGCGACGAGTTTGAGTTCCTGCGGAACGATCTGGCGGTGGCTCGGGCGTTCGACAACCGCGCCGGGACTTGGGCAGTCGCCGAGGCATTTCGCATGCTCAAGGCAGGCGAGAAAAAGCTGGAGTGCGAGGTTTGTGCCGTCGCCAACATCCAGGAAGAGGTGGGGCTGCTCGGAGCCCGGCAGATCGCTTATTCGCTGAAACCGGATGTCGCCCTCGTCGTCGACGTCACCCATGCGACGGATTGTCCCACGATTGATCAGCGTCAACACGGGGAAATCAAGCTGGGCGGAGGACCGACCCTGACCCGTGGTGGGCCGAATCATCACGAAGTGGTCTCCCGTATCGAGCAGGTTGCCGCCCGGAAGCGAATCGCCCTCCAGTACGAAGCCATGAGCAACAGCAGTGGCACAGACACCGACGCGATCTTCTGGACCCGCGGCGGCATTCCCAGTGCCTTGATCAGTCTGCCATTGCGATATATGCACTCGCCCGTTGAGGTTGTGAGCCTCAAAGATCTCGAAGTGATTCCCGAATTACTGGCCGGATTTGCCCAATCGATTCACAAGGGTGAGGAGTTCAAGATTCAAATATGAAATTCATCCGCAAGCTTCATCTATACCTGGGAGTTTTCTTCGCTCCGCTGCTCCTGTTTTATATCGGGTCTGGCGGGTACCAGACGGTGAATCCGGCGCGACTTAAGTCGGCGGCCGAGGCTGAGTCGCTCCTGCAGAAATTCCGTGTTGTTCACACGGATCAGATCTATCCAGGTGGCGGCGACGTCCGGCGGCAATCTCCGAAAGCGTTCCAAGCCCTCGTGATGGCGATGTCCCTGGCCATGATAGTTTCCACCCTGCTCGGCTTGGTCCTGGCCTTCAAATTTACGCGGCAGCGATGGCCCGTCTGGCTGGCACTCGGCCTCGGAACGTCGGCGCCCATCCTTTTGCTCTGGCTGGGGCAGCAGCGGTGATGTCAACCCGTGAACACGAAGCGTTTCAAACCGGCTCTATCCGGATCACGCGAGTGTTTGCGAGCAGATCGTGCAGGGCCCGCTTCTCCGGGTGCGTAATGATCATCAGATATCCAAACCCCAGGATCAAGAAGCTCAGCAGTTCGCCTCCGTACCGAGTCAGAGCCCGCCGGTAGTTAAGAGCTGAACCGTCGACATTTACGACGCGGATTCCAAAAAGACGTTTGCCGGGCGTCGATCCGGTGTGGCCGTGAAAACCTACGTAATAGAGCACGCTAACCACGGAATAGATGCCCGATATCAGCAGCATGAGCGGGCCGGCCTGTTGATAAAAATCCAGCATTCGCCCGACATCCGTGCCGAGGACTTCGGGGTCTGCCCCTTCCAACAGGATCCGCAGTTGAGGCGCGAAAGGCGTACACAAGATCGACGAAGCCATGTTCACGATCAGAAAATCGAGGCAATACGCCGCTAGGCGCAGGAGGAAACCTGCGGGAACAAACCGGACTGCGGGCACGGACGGCATCACCGGAGGAGCGGAGGGAAGATCCCAGCGAAGTTCCTCGCGCTGGCCAGCCTTGCGCCACTGGGCATCGTCGGAGTTCCAGATCAAGGTTTGTCCATTGACACGGCCGTCCACAATCCAACTGCGGAGTTCTTCGAGGGTGGCGGGACCGTATTCCTGTCCGTCGCCGCCAATGAGCTTGTAAGCCGTGGGCATATGACCTCTGAGACGATTGGGGTCCGCCGGTGTTCGAGCAAACGAATTTGAGGGAAATTCGACAGCCTACTCGGGATGAACTTTTCTGTTCATGGCGCTAGTTGCCGCTCGGCGTAAACGGCAAGTTTTTCTTTAGGTCCACTTCCACCATTTGCGGCGTCCAACCGCGGCTGAGGAGACCGGCCGAGATTCCGCTGACGGAGGCGGCTGCGGGGGATGTACCGGTGACCAGCCAGCGTTGGCCATTCCATGTGACAACACTTCTTCCGGAGGCCATTAAGTCCGTGGTCGGAGCAAAATTGGCAAACGACGACAAGACACCGGGACCTTGACTGGCGGTCACGGAAATTCCCCAGGGAGAGCCGGCGGGGAAGCTCGGCTGCGCCGTGGGAGTGTTGCCGGCGGCGGAAATGAACATGCCACCTTTGTCGTGGATCTGGTGCATCAAGTTGTCGAGCAGGGGACTGGGGTCGGGGGTGCCAAGACTCAGATTGAAGGCCGTCGCACCCCGTGCCCACGCCTCGTTGATCCCGAGGGCGACATCGAACGAGGTCGTCGTTTCGGCTGAATTGAAGACGTTAACTGGCAAGACGCGCACCTTGGATTCGCCTTCGTGCTGCGTGTACCCAAGGCCGTTCAGCAGGGTCAGCAACATGCCAGTGCCGTGGCTCAAACTGCCATTGTCGTCGACGACGGCGGCGGATTCGAGTTTCACCGAGGGAAGCACGAATCCGTCGTAAGGTGGCCCGACTTTCTGGGTGCCCGTATCGATCAGAGCGACGATCAATTGATCTTTAGCAGGCACTCCCTTTGGTTTTAGGTTGAGTGCCGGGACGATGGCCTCCGTGGCTGCCTCGGAAAAATCCGGACGATCGTAGCGAATATTGTTTTCGATGCCCGCGAGTTCACCGTTCAGTTTTAGCGCTTCCCTAGCCAGGTCCGCGGCCGCGTCGGAATCAAACTTCAGGCGGTAGGTGTTGAGAGCGTCGGAACGGCCAATAATTTTGCCGCCGTACTGACGCGCGATCGCATCAATTCGCGAGGGATCCCCCGGTTTGAGAGTGAGTAGAAGTTCATCGCCGATTTTTCCAGCAGCCGGAACAACTTCGGTGGCTTGGGCAGCGGACGTTCGATAGATCAGCAGTTGAGGGGCGGAATTGGATCGCGGGAGGACGGCGAAGTTGAGATCCCCCAACAACCGGGGCAGGGCGTCGTTCGCGTCGAGCAGGCGAAATTTTGTCGCGATCCGTCGATCCGCACCCGGTTCGATGCGAACCTCCCAACCGGTGATGCGAGACAGGCGAGTGAGGGTCTTGGGCAGTGACCATCCATCGATATTGGCACTCAGCCTCTGAGTGCTCGCATCCCAGGCTAGGCCCGGCGCGGTGCCGATCGCGTCTGCTCGAACCGCGCTCATCCGTGTGGCTGGGCCGGTCAGTGCAAATAGACCAACGGGCAGGATCCAGGGATGTAACCGTCGGAACATGGTCAAGAAGCTAGCAGTGAATCCGGCCTTGGCGAGGGGTGTGCGAGCTTTCGCCTTAGGACTTTTTGTACAATTTCGCGACGGCCTCGCCATAACCGTTGTAGGGCTGAGTGGGCACGCGATCTCCCGTATCGATCATTCGTTCGGTGGCTTGAGACCAACGGGGATGCGGAACCGTTGGATTCACATTGGATTCAAATGGATATTCGTCCGGGGCGAGCGTTTCCCAGAGGGTGGCCGGTTGCCGGGAGATCAATTCAATCTTCACGATGCTCTTGATACTCTTGTAGCCGTACTTCCATGGGACCACGAGCCGGGCTGGAGCGCCATGTTGTTTGGGCAACGCCTTTCCGTAGATGCCCGTCGCGACGAGGGTTAAGGGATGCATCGCTTCGTCTATTCGCAAGCCTTCGTTGTAAGGCAATGGATAGCCGTTGCTTACCAGCCGGGTGTAGGCGGGCATTTGCGTTGGGCGGGCGACGGTTTCGAACCGGACGAATTTGGCGTCGGATTTCGGCACGACTTTTTCCAGCAGCTTTGCGAGCGGAAAGCCGGTCCACGGCACGATCATGGCCCAGGCCTCAACGCAACGAAACCGATAGATGCGCTCTTCGAGTCCAAATTCAGCGATTAGCTCGTTCAAGTCGCCTTTCCACGGCTTTTCACAAAGTCCATAGATCTCGACCGGCCAGGGAGTTATGACGAACCCATCGACGAGTCGGTGCACCCGGTCCTTCTGGGTGGAAAATTCGTAGTAATTATTGTACGTGGCGGCCGTTTTCTCGTCGCTGAGCTTCCATTTGGGATCGAAGTCCGGATTGCGTCGGGCTGGATATCTTCCCGTACCCGCCGCGTTGGTGCCCGCTGCGGTCGATGGCACGGCCGACTGGGAATATCCGTTGCCCGCACTGGCAAGAGCGAGAGTGCCGGCGGCACCGAATCCCAGATCGCGCAAAAACCGGCGGCGATTGCGGTGGACGCTTTCGGGAGTCACGGCAGATTCCGGAATACGCCATGGGGGAGGAACAATCGTATTAGCCATGGCGTCAATATGCGGGGTTTGGGGAAAGATTTCAACGGCTGGCTTCATTGCCCCTGGAATACTATTGTTCTCTCCTGTCGTTCCGGTTAAGAAAGAGTTCTCATGTTTCCCCAACGGCGTCATTCTGGAACGTTTTCTCTCTGCGTAATGGGAATTCTCGCCGTCCTGGGGTCGGGTTGTCAGACTCACCGATCCCTCGGCGATCGTGCGTCGGCCGTTCCGGCCCCTCCGGGTGTGGCATTGATCGAGACCAACGGAGTTATTCGGGTCGAGGTCGATGGGCAACATTTCACCGACTATCGCTACCAAGATGTGACCCGCCCCTATTTCTACCCGATCTTGGGGCCAGGCGGGGTGCATATGACTCGCCGATGGCCGCAGGAGGAGGTGTCGGGTGAGGAGCGCGATCATCCCCATCATCACGGTCTTTGGTGGGCGCACGGGGAGGTCAACGGTGTCGATTTCTGGAGCGAAGGGGTGAAGGCCGGCCGGACGGTCCACCAGGGTTTTTCGCAATTGAAATCGGGAACCGACCGTGGGGTATTGACAACCCGCAATGAATGGCGTGCGAAGGATGGCACGGTGGTGGCGACCGATGAGCGGACAATGCGGTTCCATCGTACCCCCGTGGATGCGCGGCTGATGGATTTTGAGATTACCGTGATTGCGTCACACGGCGACTTGGTGCTGGGAGACACCAAGGAGGGGTCGATGTCTATCCGGGTGCCCGAATCAATGCGTGTCAAGCAGCCGAAGGATCAGTTGGGTGCCGGGCATCTGGTCAGTTCCCGTGGCGCGAGCGGAGCGGCAGTTTGGGGAAAACGGGCCGAGTGGTGCGACTATTATGGTCCAGTCGATGGTCGTAAGGTCGGGATTTCAATGTTTGACCATCCGTCCAATCCGCGCCATCCCACCTGGTGGCATGCGCGGGATTACGGCCTTTTTGCGGCCAACCCGTTCGGTTTGCATGATTTTGAGAAGAAGCCGAAGGGCGAGGGTGATCTCCGAATTCCGGCCGGCAAGAGCGTCACGTTTCGATATCGTTTCCTCTTCCACGGCGGCGACACGGAGCAAGGCAGAGTCGCCGAACAATGGACCCGCTACCAGGAATCGCCCTGAACGGATTCCATCCACCCCACCCGCTATAGAAGTGAACTTAAAGAGAATCCCGGTCTGATTGTTTTCAATTGTTTTCTATAACCCTCGCGAGAATTCCATGAATACCCACGTTACACGCCGTCAGTTTCTTGCCGCCGCCGCTCTGAGCGTCGGAGGGCTAGCCGTTCCAGGTTGTTCGACATCACGCCCGGCTGCGCCGCGGAGCGCACGGGTTATCGGAGCCAACGACGATGTGCGGGTGGCGGTCATCGGATTCAACGGTCGTGGCATGGATCATATCAATGGCTTCACCAAATTAAAAGGCGTTCGTCTCGTGGCGCTCTGTGATTGCGATCGCAACGTCTTGGACAAAGGAGCTACGGACCTTGCCGCCAAGGGCATTCACGTCGAAAAATTCACCGACGTCCGCAAGCTGTTGGAACGGGGGGACATTGACGCAATCTCAACCGCCACCCCCAATCACTGGCACGCATTGATCGCCGTCTGGGCCTGCCAGCACGGCAAAGACGTCTACGTCGAGAAGCCCGTGTCCCACAACGCGTGGGAAGGACGTCAAATCGTTAAGGCCGCCCGGAAGTACGGCCGCATCGTGCAGACGGGAACTCAAAGCCGCTCCAACCCCGGCCTCCGCGAGGCGGTCGAGTGGGTCCAGGCAAATAATCTGGGCAGGATCACGCTCGCCCGGGGCCTTTGCTATAAGCCGCGCCAGAGCATTGGCAAGGTAGCCGCTCCGACGCCCATTCCGCCCCACGTCGACTATGACCTCTGGTGCGGGCCGTCACCGATGAATCCCCTCATGCGGCAGAAGTTACACTACGACTGGCACTGGCAGTTTATCACCGGCAACGGAGATCTGGGTAACCAGGGCATCCATCAGATGGATATCGCCCGCTGGGCGCTGGGCGAGCGCACCCTCAGCCCGACGGTCTTCAGCGTGGGCGGACGGTTTGGATACGTGGACGATGGCAATACCCCGAATTCCCAATTCGTTTACCATGGCTTCAAACGGGCCCCGTTGATCTTCGAAGTGCGCGGATTGCCGAGGGCCCAGGAGTTTCAGACACCGGCGTTGTGGGGCAAGAATATGGATGTGCTCAGGGGTGCCAGCATTGGTGTCATCGTCGAGTGCGAGGGCGGATACCTCAGCATTCCAAGTTACGATAGTGCCGTCGCCTACGACCGCTCAGGCCACGAGGTTAAGCGTTGGAAAGGGGCTGCGGATCATTACGCAAATTTCATCGCCGCAGTCCGCAGCCGCCGCCCGCACGATTTGAATGCCGAGATCGAGGAGGGGCACCTGAGCAGCGGCCTGTGCCACACCGCCAATGTGAGCTATCAACTCGGGGAAAAGCTTTCTCCCGGAGCCCTCCGGGAGCGTTTGCAGGGGAATCCGGCGGCATCCGAAACGTTGGCTCGTCTCAATGAACACCTGGGAGCCAATGGTATTGATCTGACTCGGACGCCATTCGTGATGGGTGCATCGCTCGATATGGACACGCAGACCGAGCGTTTCACGGGTTCCAGTCGGCGGGCGAATTCGATGCTGACACGCGAGTATCGCCGCGGGTTTGAAGTGCCCTCCCGAGTCTAGGAGTCTAACGGGCGCTTTTCATTTTTCGTTTACCCCATGAATTGGAACAACCGTTCGCAATCGGCCCGGCGCGCCTTCACGCTGATCGAATTGCTGGTGGTCATTGCGATTATTGCGATTCTTGCGGGCATGTTGTTGCCGGCGCTATCCCGAGCGAAGACCAAGGCGCAGTCGATTCAGTGTGTCAACAACGAGAAGCAACTCGGGTTGGCCACAAAATTATATCTGAACGATTTTCGAGACTTGTACCCTTGGACATTTTCGGGGACGGCGAATGGTCTCGATCAGACCAACTGGTACAGCTATACCTTTATCTATCAACAGTCGAAGAAACTGCTGCTTTGTCCGGTCCGCCCGGCACTCAAAGACCGGAAGCCCGGCGCGGGCGCAGGGTTTGGTACGAGCAAGGACGGCGAAGTGACCTATTCCCGGGATGGTTTGTACGGCAATTATGCTGCGAATTTTCGTTTGGGCGGATGCTGGTTTCCGGGCACCTGGGTGGTGCCGGGGGTCAAGGAAGGGGCGGTCCGCAATCCGTCGGGGACGGTGCACGTGACGGATGGAGGGGTTGCGGCGACCAATAGTAAGGATCCCGACAAGGCGGTGACACCCCTTTCCAAACGCAAGATCGGGACCTGGATCGTCCATGATGTCGGCAACGATGCCCCCTGTGTCGGCTGTGTTGCCTCGCTCGATGATCCGAACTGGGGGGGGCCTGATCCCCGACACAACACGCGTGCGAATAACCTCTATGCCGACGGCCATGCGGATTCGCTCAAAACAAGGCAGTGGTATTGGGCAGACACGCCTTGGCTGAAGCCGGATGTCGGTGGGCCTTAGTTTTGGGTTGATTTTAGACCCTGTTCGTAGGTCACTGCATCGGATTGTTCCGCTTTTTCATGAAATCGAACCCCTTCCGATGCACGCGTCACGGCTTCACTCTGATCGAATTGCTGGTGGTAATCGCGATCATTGCGATTCTTGCGGGCATGCTGTTGCCGGCGCTGTCCCGGGCAAAGTCTAAGGCGCAGGCGATCCAGTGCGTCAACAACGAGAAACAACTCGGCTTGGCGGCGAAGTTGTATCTCAACGATTATCGGGACCTCTTCCCGTGGACCTTTACTCTGACCATGAACGGCCTCGACCAGACCAACTGGTACAGCTACACCTTTGCCTATCAGCAGGCGAAGAAACTTCTGTTGTGCCCGGTTCGTCCGGCCCCCAAGGACCGCAAGCCAAATTCCGGCGGAGCCTTTGGTACGAGCAATGACGGCGAAGTGACCTATTCCAAGGATGGTTTATATGGCAACTATGCTGCGAATTTCCGCTTGGGCGGATGTTGGTGGCCGAAAACCTGGGAGGTTCGAGGGGTCAAAGACAGTGGGCTTCGTAATCCGGCGGGGACCGTGCACGTGACGGATGGAGGGGTTGCAGCGACCAACTCTAAGGATCCTGAAAAAGCCGTGACACCGCTTTCCAAACGCAAGATCGGCACCTGGATCGTCCATGATGTCGGCAACGATGCGCCCTGTGTCGGATGTGTTGCCTCGCCCGATGACCCGAACTGGGGCGGGCCTGATCCCCGACACAACACGCGTGCGAATAACCTTTATGCGGACGGGCATGTGGATTCGCTAAAAACCAGGCAATGGTATTGGGCGGACACACCCTGGCTGAAGCCGGAGTTGGGCGGGCCGTAGTTTCACGTCCGATTCAGGAACCGGCCGCCGTCCGTTTCTTGCCGAGGGCCTTGCGGAGGGCTGCGAGAGGAAGCGTGTTGATAACATCCGGTTTCTCCAGCCATCCTTTCCGGGCGATGGCCGCCCCCAGGCGAAGGAACTGGACGTGCTCCAACCGGTGGGCATCACAGTTGATTACGCAGCGCGCCCCTTTGGACTTTGCGTAATTCCAGTGCCGCCAATCGAGATCTAAACGGTACGGGGACGCATTCAATTCGATCCAGGTTCCGGTCTCGGCGCAGGCGTCAATGACGGCTTGAATGTTGACCTTATACGCATCCCGTTCGAGGAGAAGACGCCCGGTGGGGTGTCCCAGCATGTGGACGAAGGGATTCTCTGCGGCGGCGATCAATCGGCGCGTATTTTCCGCTTCATCACTGGCTGGCACATGCAGGCTGGCAACAACCACCTCCAGTTGCGAGAGGAGATCGTCCGGGAAGTCCAGGCCGTCCTTGAGAATATCGACTTCTGTGCCGGTGAGCAGCCGAAACGCCGTGCCTTCATCGGCCAGGGATCGATTGATTTGCGCGACCGATTCGAGCTGCTGACGCAGTCGTTTCGGATCGAGCCCATTGGCTTGAAAGCTGGCGCGGGAATGGTCCGTGATGGCCCAGTATTCCAGGCCCAGGTCCGAGGTATGTTGGACGATGTCTTCGAGGGTGTTCCGCCCGTCACTCCAGTTTGAATGGTTGTGGAGGGACCCCCGAAGGTCGGTCCATTCCATCAATCGCGGCAACGTATGGGATTCTCCGGCGGCGAATTCGCCGTGGTCTTCGCGCAGTTCGGGGGCGATGAATGGGAGACCTAAGTTCTGGTAGAGTTCCTCCTCGCTGTTGCAGGAGAT
The DNA here is from genome assembly GCA_945861565.1 of Akkermansia muciniphila. Classification (GTDB taxonomy): domain Bacteria; phylum Verrucomicrobiota; class Verrucomicrobiia; order Limisphaerales; family UBA9464; genus SIBK01. Next base: position 57,783 of record CAMAUY010000002.1, on the reverse strand, counting down.
CCGCAGGTCCGGGTCGCGAGTTTCTTCGGTGGATCGGAATAAGCCGTACTCGTTGAGACGAAGGCCGCGGGCAATGGCACGCTGACGCATAACGATATTGTGTTCCTTGCTGCCGGTGAAATAGGCGAGGGCGAAGGGATACTCGGTTTCACTCACCACGCGAAGGTCGGCCTGGATGCCACCGTTGAGCAAGACGCTGGCCTTGGTGTCTCCATGCGCGAGCACCTGCAGAACTCCGGGCTGGGTGACGAAATGCTGGAGGACGGCCAGGGGCTTCTTCGAAGACACGACGAAGTCGATGTCACCGATGACTTCCTTCCAACGCCGAAGGCTGCCGGCGGTTGAACATCGCAAAACATCCGGGTGAGAGCGTAGCGATTCTACGATGGGATCCGCCGCCGTGAGCGCGCTGGCCAGGCGATGCCGGGAGGCGAACTGGCGTTTGAAAGCGATGGCTTCGAGGATTCGGGTTTGGGTTTTTTCACCGAAACCTTCGAGACGAGCGATTTTTCCCGCTCGGGCCGCGGCCTCAAGCTGTTCGACGCCTGTGATCGCTAGCTCGTCGTGCAGTCTCTTGACCTTCTTCGGTCCCAGGCCCTGGAGCTCTAGCATTTCCAGCAGACCGGATGGCACCGAGGCCTTGAGTTCTTCGTAATACGGCAACCGGCCCGTAGTTACGAGCGTGGTGATCTTCTCCACGAGTGCGTCACCAACGCCCTTGAGATTGCCAAGGCGCTTTTCCGTGACGACCTTCTCCAGAGGTTCGTTCAGTCCCTCCAACATTCGGGCGGCGTTGACGTAGGCGCGCGTTTTGAAGGGGTTTTCGCCCTTTAGTTCGAGCAGCGTGCCGATTTCTGTCAGGACCGCAGCTACGTGATCCTTATCCATGGGGCGACCGTGGCATGAGCCGTGGCAGGGGTGAACAGAAATCCTGTCCCCCGAAACTCAAGCGAGGTGTTGCCGGAGGCGGCTCCCGCGAAGCTAACTTTTCAAATCAACATATCCTGATGCGTTGATTTGATTATTGATTTAAGGACCGGACCTGTTTACTAATCGGCGCATGGTTCAATCGATTCATGATATTCATGTTGCGAACGCTCGACTCGGGCGGCCGTCGATTTCGATCGAGTTCTTTCCGCCCAAGTCCGATGACGGCGACCGGACGCTTTTCGAGAAGACCCTTCCCATGTTGAAGGAGGGCCGGTTCGACTATTGTTCTGTGACGTATGGGGCGGGTGGGAGCACGCGTGAGAAGACGCTCGCAATTGTGGATCGCATCCAGCGGGAGTTTGACCTTACGACGATGATGCACCTGACCTGCGTGAATGCGACGCGGGAGCAGCTGCGGTCGGTGATCGATGAGGCGCGGTCGCGGGGCGTTCACAATATTCTGGCGTTGCGAGGAGATCCGCCGGGTGGAACGGGCGACTGGGTGGCGACCGAAGGTGGCTTTCGATATTCGGCTGAATTGGTCCGATACCTGCACGATCTGGGCGGTTTCACCGTGGGAACGGCGGGATTTCCTGAAGGACACGTCGCTCAATCGGAAGGGAAACACGTAGATTGGGGGCATCTGCGCGAAAAGATTGCTGCCGGGGCTGATTTTGTCGTAACACAGCTATTTTTTGACAACGCGGATTACTTTGCCTTTCGGGAACACCTGACGCGGAACTTGGGAGTAACGGTTCCCTTGATTCCAGGTATCCTGCCGGTGCTGTCGCGGAATCAGACGAAGAAGTTTACCGAGATGTGTGGTGCGCGTCTGCCGGCGGCATTTTTGCAGCGGCTGGAGGAGTTGGGAGACGACGACGAAGCGGTAACTCGATATGGCATTGAGTACGCCACACGCCAGTGCGAGGAACTGCTTCGGGAAGGCGCTCCTGGGATCCACTTCTATACGCTAAACAGGGCGAGGTCCGCAGTCCAAGTGGTGAGAAATCTAGGCCTTGCTTGAGGGATATTGGGTCAGGACTCCGGAGCAAGAGTCCGCGATCAAGGTCCCCGTTTAATTCGTGCCCAATCGGACCCTCCAAAAACGAGCTCCGACTTCACCACTGGGCACTTCGACGAAGACGGACCCGGTGCTGTTCGACAGCGTTGGACCGGGTGCCCAGCGGGTGCCGTGGAGCGTATCCAGATATTCGATCACATACGCGCCTCCGGGCGAGGCTGTGAACTCCAGCACGGAAACGGTCTCGCCCACCGAAATCAGATGAAGTGGTGGAACGGTCAGCACGACCGTTGGCTCCAACGTCAGAGAGGCGGAAGTGCTGAGGGCAGTGCCGGCGACATTGCTCGCAACGGCGTGGTACGATCCCATTGTTGAGTCGGAAGCGGTCACTTCCAAGATGGCATTGGTGGAATCGATCAGGAGAGTGTTTCCATGGTACCACTGGAAGGACGGGGCGGGTTTGCCCGTGGCGGCAACGTTGAACGTGACCGATGTCCCCGCCGGCACTGTCTGATCCGACGGGTGCAGGGTGACGCTGGGGGCGACAAAGACCGTCAGGAGTGCAGGATTGCTGGGGACCGTGCCGCCGGCATTGCTGACGTGAACGGAGTAGGCACCCTCATCATTGGTGGTGACATTGGGCAGGAAGAGAGTGGAACTTACTTTACCGGCGAGAAGCGTCGATCCTTTGAACCACTGATAGGTTGGGGCTGGAGCCCCGCTGGCCTGCGACCGGAATTCAACGTTGGCGCCCGAATTGGCGCTGACGCCCAACGGCTGGAGCGTGATCACGGGGGAAACTGGGGGCGCGACGACGGTCAGATGGACCGTTGCACTGGGAGTGTTGCCGGAGGGATTTGTGACGCGAACGGAGTAGTCGGCGTCATCCGTTAGCGCGACGGGACTGAAAGTGAGGGTCGAATTCGTTTTGCCAGAAAGTTCAATTCCGTTGCGGATCCATCGGTAGGTAAATGGCGAGTCTCCGGTGGCGGCAACACGAAGTGTGACCGTGTCACCGACGGTTGCGGTTTGGGCGAGGGGCTGCAGGGAAATCGTCGGAGCAGTACCGCCTGGACTAATGACGAACGTGATATTATACGATGCACTATCGCCCGAGAGATTCGACTTATGCCAACCGGTGAGCTTAATCTTGTGGGTTCCGGCCTTGTTCGGCGTCCCGCTGATTTGGCCGGAAAGATTGTCGATCACGAATCCAAGCGTGGCAATGTCCTTCGGAGTGGGGGTAATGCCGGTGGCGGAATACGATTTAGGTGAAAGGTATTGGTCGCTGAAGATTTCTGCCTTGTAGTTGAAGGGTACCCCCACTTTCCCGCTGGCGGATTCCGGGCTTACCAGGGTTGTCGCACCGGACACGGCGTGAAAACTTCCGGCCACCGCGGCCGCTCGGAGAAGAATCTGCCAGACGACGGCGATGGGCGATGCAACGGGCAAAACCGACACGGGCAGAGTCCGGCTGAGGGGTGCAAGCTGAAGGAGCACGGCGACCAGCAGCGATGGAACTTGAAAGATGCGTCTCACGGCACGAGTAAGGTTGGACTCATGGAGTTCACCGACGGTTCAGAAAAACCTACGAGCAGTGATCCAAAGCCAGTCTTCGGGTGTACTGACACAGGGCATGCTCGGAATCATTCATACGAGTAGGGGTAGAGCAACTGGCGTGCCACCCATCCCTATACGCATCTTACTGGCAGCTAGTTGCAGCCACAGCCGCCGCCGCCGACGCCTCGCCCGCCGGCGGCGGCTTCGCGCGAGAAGTACATGTGTTCCGATAACGCGACCCCCATCGGGTCCCGGTCCCCGCGCATCGTTCGGTCCGACAACGTTTTCCGCTGGTACGGTTTCACATTCTTGCAGCCTGCAGCCCAGGTGGCGCACACGGCTAGAATCAGCAGAGGGATCAGATTTTTCATGGGAGAAGGGCGTCGATCGGAGGAACTCGACACTGGATCACTTTGAATCAAGCGCGGCCTCAATATCGGCCTGGTATTGTTTCCGGGTCGACTCGCCCTCGAATCCACGATGCACTATCCGGATTTTGCCGTCCTTGCCCACCAAAATTGAGGTGGGCATTACATCGATTCCGAGCTTTTCGGCCAACTGGCTTTTGGGATCCCGCACCACCGGAAACGGAACGGGATTTTTTTTCAGGAACTTGTCCATGTCCTCCTTTTCCTCATCCACACTGACGGCGAGAACGAGGAATCCTCTCGCTGCGAATTTTTGATGCAGCTGGGCCAGCGACGGAAACGACCGCTTGCAGGGAGCGCACCAGGATGCCCAAAAATCGATCAAGACGGTCTTGCCCTTCAGATCGGGCAGAGTTCCTTCCAATCCAAAACTGGCGAGGTCAGGAAGCGTGTCACCGGCCTTGGGGCCGACGGAGGCTGCCCGGACAAATTCTGGGGTTGCGGTGGCTGCGAGGACGCTGGCCGTGGCGGTCAGCCACTCCCGGCGGTTGAATTTAAGCGAGTGCATATTCATGGAATCGACGGCTGAGATGGATACCGGATTCAGTGACAATGGCTCCGGCGGTGGCGGGTTGGGCTTCAATCAGTTTTAGACCGGCATCGGCGCCCAACACAAACGCCGCTGTCGAAAGCATGCCCGCCTGCGTGCAGCTTGGGGCAATGATGCTGACCGCCAAGCAGGTATTGTGGACGGGTTCGCCTGTGCGCGGATCGATAATATGACCGTAGCGCCGGCCGTTGACTTCAAATTTCCGAAAATAGTCACCGGATGTGGCGACGGCTCCGTCCCGAAGCGTTAGACCCTTCCAGGTGGAGCCAGGCTTGCGAGGGTCTTCGAGCCCAATAGACCAAGACGGTCGGCCGTCCGGCGGCAGGCCGGCAACGCGGACGTCGGCTCCAAAATCCACCAGTACGCCGGTCACACCCATGGACCCGGCGAGCAGCACGGCTTGGTCGACGGCGTATTCCTTGCCCACACCTCCGAGGTCGAGCGACATCCCGGAAGAGGGCAGAAAGATCGCCCCGGGACGGCGCTGCAACTTCCGCCAACCGACCTGCTCCCGGGCGGTGGCAATCTGTTCCGGCGTCGGAACCGCTGGGGGTGAATTCTTCCAGTTCCAGAGCCCGATCAGCGGCAGGGAAGTTGGATCCAGAATGCCCTTTGTAAGAAAAACGAGTTCGTGGCAAAGCGCCATCAACCGATCCGTCTCCGGGTCGAGAGTTACCCAGCGTCTGCCGGCCTCCCGATTGATTTGTGAGATCAGGCTGTCCTCTCGAAACCGGGAGTAGCGGGCCTCAAACGACGCGACCCACCGAAGCAGGGCGTCGCGGTACTGGCGGGCGATGTCCCGGGGAGCGGAGAAGCAAGCGCGGCAGTTCGTGCCCATCGCCTGGAACGTCAGGCTGTGTCCGCCCTCGCGAGCCTCTTCGTGCGCCGAGGCCACAATTCGCTGGTGCACCGGGCGGAGGTCGGGCGGATGCAGGTTGACCGCATCCGGGGACGCTGCCGGGATGGGAGGCGTTAAAACCATAGGGCCAATCCGGCGGTCAGCACATGAGCCTTTGGATAGGCATCTTTGGGTGTTATGTGGCCGACGCCGTGCATTTCGTAGCGCTTATACGCCGCATCCAAGGAGACGTGATCGTGGAGTCGCCAGTGCATGCCGATTCCGATTGAATACGCTTCAAATTCGCTCAGCCGATAGTCCGCGGAATACGAACTAGGATGGGCAGGAATGTCGATAAACGTGTAGCCCGCTGGATCTTCGGGATAAGCTGGGCCTCCCTCGTAGTCGACAAACTCGCCATCCTGATAGGCGGCCGTGGTGCCGTCCGGGTAGTCGGCCTCGCCGATGAAGCGCGGTTGATAGAAGCGTGCGGCGCCCTGGCGATACCATCGAACCAGGGGCGACACGGTGACTTTTTCACCCAGCTTCTGGTTCCACTGCAGCGTCACGGTGTGAGCGAATATGTCGTAACTGTCGTGATAAAAGCGGTAATTAGCATCGACGCCTGCCTTGAGCGGCGTGACAAAATGAGTGACGCCTAGGAACAGCACTTGTCTCGACCGGTGTGAGGGCCTCTTCTCGGCGAGATTGGCCTCGGTCGGCCAGTCCTCTGGGCGGGTGCCCGGATAGGGAAAAAAGAAATTCACTCCCTTGTAGGGATCATCTAAATACCCCTCCCCATAGCCGAAACTTAAATTCGCGGTAAGATAGGTCTGCGGATTGAGGAGTTGGGTCAATCCAATGATCCCGTCGAGGGTATCCTTGTCCGCTGGCTTTGTCTGGTAGCGTCCCGAAAGTTCGTCAAAATTTCGGGCGAGCCCGAGCAGTACGGTGGTGTTCTTCTGGTTGAACTCGATGGCGTGATTCAGGGCTAGGCCAACGGATTCATAATCCCTTTCCTTGCTGTAGGCGATTTGGGGGGTGGTCATGTGGATGCCCCCGTATCGAACGGCGAAATCCAGACTCTCGGCCCGTCGGATGTCGTGGATGAGGAATTGATTTACGGGAACCTTATCGGAACCGTAATCAGGTGCCCCACCCGTGGGCGATGCGCCCGAAATGGAATCGTACACGAAAGTTCCTCGGGCTGTGATTCGGGAATTGAGCTCCTTTTCGAAGTATGCCGAATGGGTCTGGATGTGCATCCGGTTTCCGTCTTCATTGTAATCCTCGAACCGATATTCAACCCGGTCTTCAGCGATCATCCGAGTTGGAGACACGAGGCGCAACCCGACGGCCACGGCGACGGCGCGTAGGGAAGAGCGTGCCGAGAAACAGACTCGCGGAGTCAAGCTGGCGGAACTCATGCGTTTTTTTGATTGGGAATCCTAGCAAGGGGCGTGCCGGAGTGCGAACAAGAAGATGGAACGCGCAAACATTCGCGAAATCCGAATCCCCCGAGGGTTCTTTGTTAACGGGCACAGGCAGCAATTGACTTGAACGGGTTCGCTCCTAACCTGCGCCCCCGAGAGAAACACTCAGATCCTTTTTGCCATGGCTACTGCTAAGACCGTTGAATCAAAATCCGCCGAATCCAAGATTGCCGAAACGAAGGCCGCCGCGCACCTGCCCGAAGCGGCAAAAATCAATGCGGCCAAAGCACGCGAGCTCGAGTCGGCCATTGCGTCGATTACCAAGGCCTACGGGGACGGTGCGATTATGCGGCTGGGGGCGGCTCAGGCCCTCCGGCAGATCGAGGTCATTCCAACCGGGGCGATTGCGATCGATCTCGCCCTAGGGGTGGGCGGTGTTCCACGGGGGCGCGTGGTGGAGATTTACGGACCGGAGAGTTCCGGCAAGACGACCCTGATGCTGCATCTGATCGCCAATGCACAGAAGGCGGGTGGAATCGCGGCGTTCATCGATGCTGAGCATGCGCTGGACCCTGGTTACGCAAAGAAGTTGGGAGTCAACCTCGATGATCTGCTGGTGTCACAGCCCGATTCGGGAGAAGAAGCCTTAACGATTTGCGAGACATTGGCGCGTTCCGGTGCCCTGGACATCATTGTGATTGATTCGGTGGCCGCCCTGGTGCCGAAGGCGGAATTGGAAGGCGAGATGGGCATGGCCACGATGGGTATGCAGGCGCGTTTGATGAGTCAGGCGTTACGGAAGCTCACGGCGCTGCTCAGCAAGTCCAAGACGACCTGCCTCTTCACCAACCAACTTCGGGAGAAGGTGGGCGTGATGTATGGAAATCCGGAGACCACTCCGGGCGGCAAGGCGTTGAAGTTTTACGCGTCGGTGCGCATCGATATCCGGCGCAAGGACGCGATCAAGGATGCGGCCGGCAATGTGATGGGCAACCACGTGAAGGTGAAGATCGTGAAGAACAAGGTGGCACCGCCGTTTGCCGAGGCGGAGTTCGACATCCTCTTTAATCATGGGATTGACAAGGAGGGAAGTCTGCTGGAAGTCGGCATCGATTGTGGTGTGGTCGAAAAGAAAGGTGCTTGGTTGCAGTTCAACGGAGAGTTGATCGGGCAGGGGAAGGAGGCGGCGCGGAAGGCACTCCTCGAGAAGCCAGAGATCGCCCGGAAGATTGGAGACGGAATCCGGGCGGCGAAGTTGGCGGAACTGACCGAACCGGTGAAAGCCTGACGGGTTTTTTCCGGACCCGGGATATGCGCCATGACATTCGCAAGGACGTGCGGCGGATTGCGATGGATTGGCAATGCGGAAATGGATGCGGGAAGCGTCCGGCGGGGTGTGATTCCTGGGTCCGCGGAGCGGCTGGTGATGTCCCGTCCGTTCGGGTTGGCTGTGAACAACTGTCGTCTGCGCAGCGGAAAACCCTTTGACCCGATGGCTCGGCATCGCTAATTCAAAGCAGGGTTGTTTTCTGGTGACCCGTTGTCGTGTATCCACCCGTTTGTAGTTTATTTCTCGCCGCCATGACTGCGACCCCGGTTTCGGGGCGCGGCGGATTTTCTCTGATATACGTATGGCACCAAGCCACCTGGGAGGCCAAGGTCATCATTGGTATCCTCATCGTTTTCTCGATCCTTGCCTGGATGACGATGCTCCAGAAGGCGACCCAGATGCGGCGGGCGAAGCTGTTGAATCAGCATTTCGAAAGTGAATTTCGCAGTCAGAAGCTCGTCTTCGGCATTTTTGATCGACGATTGCAGGTGGGCGGTTGTCCGTTGTTTTCCGTTTATCAGGATGGTTGTGTCGAATTGAATGCCCGCTTGAAAGGAGGTACGGAGGTCCGCCGTCCCCACCTCTCCTTAAAGTCGATGGAACATGTCAAGCGGGTTCTCGAGGGGGCCGTCGCCCGCGAGGCGCTGCGATTGGAATCGGGTCTGATCATCCTGGCAATTGCGGTGAGTGGAGCGCCGTTTCTAGGGCTACTGGGAACTGTTTGGGGGGTCATGGACGCGTTCAGTTACGTGGCGCAAAGTGTGGCTCAGGGCGGTCGAGCGGACCTGGGCACGATGGCTCCCGGTGTGGCCGCCGCGTTGATTACCACCGTGGCAGGTCTTCTGGTGGCCATTCCATCCATGTTTGGCTATAATTGGCTGGTCCATACGCTGCGAGTGTTGACGGTGGAACTCGACAACTTTGCTCAAAGTCTCGTATCGCGCATGGAAACTGAGTATTTGCAAGATGAGTGACGACATCCAGACCGCCGTATCCTCACCGGCTTCGAACGTCTCAAAACTTCCGCCCGGAAGTCATCGGGGTGCGCTCTGCGTCAAATGCGAGTGTCTGAACGATCCCGGAGCGGAACTTTGTGTCCGGTGTCATTCCCACCTGCACGTGTTCTGTCACCGTTGTGGCGCAAAGAATGCCCGAGTAAATTCACGGTGCGAACAGTGTCGGGGCAGTCTCCACCGGGGCGTAGGAATCCGGGTGAAGGGCAAGGATGGGGATATCAACCTTCTGGTGATCGGCATCGGATTCGTGGCGATTCTTCTTGTGCTCGCGGTGGTCATTTACGCCTCAAACTTTCGCAATCACTGATCTCCACACCCCCGGACTCCATGCGTCGATTCTCCCAACGGAATTCACTGGTGACGTTGAATGACATCAACATCACGCCGTTGCTCGACCTGGCCTTCGTCCTCTTGATCATCTTTGTCATCACAACACCCATTCTTGAGCAGGCTCTTCCTCTCACCCTGCCGCAGGGCGGGTCGGTTAATCGCAAGATCAAGCGAGACGATTTGGCGACCGCGGAGGTGGATGCACGTGGCCGCTACGCCTTGAACGGGAAAATTCTCGGATCCTACGAGCAACTCGAGGCGGCGCTCGTGAAATTGAAACAGAGCAAGCCCGACCTCGTGGTCAACATTCGAGCCTCCGGCGAGGGTGCCTACAAGCTTCCGTTTGCGATCATGAACCTGTGCCAGCGATTGGGGGTTAGCATTTCCCTGGCGGCAGAACCCGCCCCGGGACGCGTCCGATGACATTGAATCCCTCCAGATGCCTTGCCGCGTCGATCTCGTTGCACGGGATCCTCATGGCTGTGCTGCTTCTGGCGCCCGCCTTCTCGCAGAAGCCTCCCGAGATAATCGAGGTGCAGACGCTGGAATTTATTCCCGCCAACATACTTGAGCAGGAGTTCAATCATTTGAGTGGCGGGAGCTTGGCATCCGCTCCGGCTCACGGGGGTCCCGCTCCTCAAAAGCCTCCGGTGAAGGTAGCTTCAGCACTGACTAAAGTGGAGCCGCCGGCGACCACCAAGTTGGCGGAGAAGGTGGTCGAAAAGATTCATCTTGCCGAATCGCCGGTGAAAAAAAAGACGCCTTCCAAGCCATTGCCGGAGGATCCCGCTGGTGACCCTCAACCGGTGGCCGCCAAGCCGGTGAAGCGAGAAATTCAGGTCACCGCCAACAAGGTGAAGGTATCGGCGAAAGAGGTTGAAAGCACCCGGAAGGAAAAACAACAGCGCGAGCAGGAACAGGAGCGAGTGGAGGCGGAGGAATCCCGTCGAGCCGCGGTCGAGAGCGAACGACAGCTACGCGAGCTAACCGAGAACCGACGCAAGGCGACCGAACGCGCTATGGGGCGGCTCGCGAAGGGGCTTTCCTCCGGAGTGAATATCGACCTTCCCGTCGGCGGTGAGTCCTATGCCGGGTATGCCTCCGTCCTGGGACAACTTTACAAATCGGCCTGGAGTCGGTTCAAACCCTCGACCACCGGTCGCGATGTCGTCCTGGTACGATCGGAAGTGACGATTGCTCGGGATGGTACCATTGTCACAGCGCGGGTCGTAACCCCTTCGGGCGTGGCAGACGTGGACCGATCTGTGGAGCGGGCTCTCCGTGAAGTTCGCCGCGTGCCGGAATTTCCGAAAACGAATCGGGACGCGCAGCGGATTTTTCCGATAACCTTTCAACTTGACGGCAATACTGGAGCATGAGGCTTTTCCCCTGTTTACCCAATCTCTTCGCAGCGGCGCTGGGAGTCCTGGCCCCGTGGGCTCTCGCTCAACAACAGGTGCCAGCCATCGTTGTCCAGCAGAGTGCCAACCGGGCCACTCCGATTGCGCTCACCGGCTTTACGCCTGAGGTTCGTCGCATTCTCGAATTCGACCTTACCGTGGTTGGGTTTGAGGTCGTTGCGGGCGACAAGGCCCAATACATCGCATCGTCCGTGCCGGCGGCGGAATTCGCGGGAGCCCTGCGCGATGGCATCAGCAACCAGGACCTTTTCCGTCGACAGTACCCCGGCGGAGGACTCCGTGCGCAGGCGCACGCGCTCGCGGACGATATTGCCAAGGCGCTCAACCATGGTTCCGGGCTATCCCGGAAAAAGATTGCTTTCAAAAAGAAGGCGGCGAAAGGGAGCGAGATTTTTGTCGCTGATTTTGATGGTGCCAACTCCGTGCAGATGACGAGCGATGGCTCGGACGTGGCGGCACCCGCATGGGTCCCCGGTCAATTGACGCTTTTTTACACCAGCTATCGTCTCAGCAACCCGGATATCTATTCGCACAATTTAACGACCGGCACACGAGTGACGGTGGCGCGGTACACGGGGTCCAACATCAGCCCGGCGCCGTCGCCCGACGGTTCTCGTGTGGCCATGGTATTGAGCAAGAGCGGAAGCCCCGACCTGTGGGTAGCTGCCGCGGATGGATCCAGTCCACGCCAATTGACCCGCTCCAAAGAGGATGAGTCCTCCCCGTGTTGGTCACCGGACGGACGTCGGATTTGTTTCACATCCCGGATGGAAGGTCGCCCGGCGTTGTACACGATTTCCTCCACGGGAGGCACACCGCAAAGGCTCGACATTGGCGGCATTACGGGAGCGACCGAGCCGGATTGGTCGCCCGATGGCAAGTGGATATCTTTCACCCGGTCCAGTGGTGGCACCTTCCAGATTTGCGTGGTGCCCGCGGCAGGGGGTGAGACGAAGACATTGAGGGAAGGCGAGGATGCCTCCTGGGGTCCCAATTCCCGTACTCTAGTGTTCGTTCGCCGCCTCGGCGGCGGCCAACGAACCCTGTCTCTGCTTGACGTTCCCACAGGCCGCGTCAAGGATTGGGTTTCGGTTTCGGGAAGCTGCTCCCAACCCAGTTGGGCTCGGTGATTGTCATTAACCGCAGGATTACTATGATTCGTCTCTCTCACCTCAGTTTTTTCGCCGTGGTGCTTTCGCTCGGCTTCAGTGCCGTCGGCTGCCGCCGGAAACCCGTTCATCCTACTCCCATCCCGGGCTACACCGCTGTCCCTGCCCCGGGTGGAGAGAGTGATACCGCCGGGATGATTCGCAACAACGGTTCGGGCAACAATGTCCCGCAGGGCAGCCGACTCCCCGCAGGGAACCCGTCGGGAGCTCGTGATCTGGGTACCTCTGGCCAAGGCCCGGGTACCGGTCTCGATCCCAATGCCATTGCGCCCCTGAGCAATCTGGAAAATTTTGAGGGCCGTGCCCTCGATCGTGAGCTGTTCAAAGGTAATACGATCTATTTTGAGTTCGACCGCGCAACGCTTCGGAAAAGCGAAATGGGAAAACTCGCGGTCGTGGCAGATCACTTGAAGGCTAACCCGGGCGATGCGCTCCTGATCGAGGGTCACTGCGATGAACGCGGAACCGAGGAGTACAATCGATCTCTGGGTGAACGTCGTGCCCTGGCGGCGCGGGAATATGTTGTAAACCTCGGCGTGCAGGCGGATCGCATCCGGACGCTCAGCTACGGGGAAGATCACCCGGCGGTTGATAGCCATGACGAGGCCGCGTGGTCCAAGAACCGACGCTGCGAATTTGGCCGCCTCTTGCCAGCACCGACTCGCTAACCGCGATTGGCGCGTCCACTTGAAATTCCCCAGTCAAACCTCGCCGCGATCCGGCGGGGTTTTTGATTCGCGGAATGGGAGGCGCCAATTTTTTCAGGGCGGGTCGCTTGGTCGCTTAGAATTTTCTCATGCATTCTTGACTTCCCGCCGTGAGTGAGCATTCTCTTCTCTAACTTCTTCGGGCTTCCGGAGTTGGGTGCTTGATTCCTATGAAAAGGTCACTGTTTTTTTCGGCTTCACAATTTTGGGGAAAATCGGTCACTGACGCCTCGTCGGTGTTGGCGATGACACTCATGGCCCTGGGATTTGCGGGAGGAGCTCTCCACGCCGCTCAGGACGGTGAGACGATCGTCTTTGACAACAGCGTCCCGGTGAAGGATGCGGGCGGAAGTCAGGTCAACTACCGTAGCCCTCTTGGTCTGGAGTTTGGTGACGAGATTACACTGGCGGGGTTTGCTCGCGACGTAGTCCAGTTCAAGGTCGACCCGGCCCTCGTCGGTAATTCTTTTCCGAACGCGAATTTCGTCATCCGTTTTTACAAGAATGATGGCGCGGACGCCGATCCGGGTCCGAAGGTGATCCTGGGTCCGGGCTCGTTGCTCTGGGAAAGTGCCGCACAGCCGATTTCGACGGGGGCGGGTTTGGTAACGTTGGCCGTGCCCGGCATCAAGGTTCCTGATTCGTTCACGTGGACTATCCAATACGCAAACGTGAACAACACGGATGCAGGCGGGTTGGTGCTAGGAGATCCGATTACCATTGGGAAAAGCTTCAATGATTACTGGGAGAAGAAAGAGGATGGCTCGTGGTCCACGAAGATCTTTCCCGGGGGTACGTTAAAGGCGAATTTCGTGGCACAGGTCACCGCGGTTCCCGAGCCTGCCACGCTGGCGCTCGTGGCCGTCGGGGGTGGCTTGCTCTTGGCTCTCCGCCGTCGCCGCTAAGAGGGAAGTACATTCCGATTCAATTTCACCCGTTGGCGAGTTGTCGCCTGCGGGTCTTTTTTTGTGGACGCCCGCGGGTTTCCAGCGTGCTCCCAAATAACCTGGCTTGAACTCAGAAGCCGGACTTGGAACTGTAGTTGAAAGCGGATCACCGCTGATTCCAGGCGCTGGGTAACGTTGGAGAGGTCATCCCGAAAGTGAGTGACATCGGCGTCATTCTATCCGGGTCAATCCGTGTGAGTCAGCGGTTCTACTGCTCGCTAATTCGTGTTTTCAAGTTGAATCTTTGCGGCCAGTCGATTGCCGTTTCCAAAGGTCGAGAATCCGACACAATATTGCCTATCATGCCAGTCGAAGGTTCTGTCGCCCTCTTAGCACCCGGTCGCCCGCTCCAGGTTCTCATTGTCGAAGACAGTGAACTGGATGCACGCGTGCTCGTCGGCCACCTGCGCCAGGGTGGTTATCAGCCTCAATGGCTCCGGGTCGCTTCGGCCGTAGGGATGCAGGAAGCACTGCGTTCGTCGCGTTGGGATGCCATTCTCTGCGACCATTCGATGCCTGGGTTCAGCGCACCCGAGGCGCTCCGGCTCTTGCAGGAGACCGGTCTCGACATCCCGTTTTTAATCGTGTCGGCAGGAATCGGGGAAGATGTTGCCGTGGCCGCAATGAAGGCGGGGGCTAACGATTTTCTGATCAAGGGGGACCTTGCCCGCCTTGTGCCGGCAGTCGAGCGGGAAATTCGCGAAGCGGGCATCCGCTTGGCTCGCCGCACCGCCGAGAACTCCCTCCGAGAAAACGAACTGCGGTACCGTCTCGTCTGGGAGAATTCCGCCGATGCCGTGCTGCTGCTCGATGCAAACGGTGACATCCGTTTTGCCAATCCCGCCGTTCAGACTGTCTTCGGCTGGGATCCTCACGAATTGGTCGGCCGGCCGCTGGATTCGCTCCGCGACACCCGCCTGCCCGGACCTCACTGGTGGTCTGACCGCCAGATTTTGCGCGGTGAATCCGTCGGATGTCGACGCGATGGGACGACGGTGGCGGTGGATATCGCCCTCAGCGAACTGCGGTTGAACGACCTTCAGCTCGTGGCGGCCTTCATCCGGGATATTACCGCCCGGAAGGCCGCTGAGTCTGAACTGCAAAAAAATCGGGAGGAATTCGCCGCTGCCCGGGAGATTCAACAGCGCCTGTTTCCGCGACGATTCCCACAAGTGACGGGATTTGAATTCGCCGGCGTGTCCCAACCGGCCGAGGCGGCGGGAGGTGATTATTTCGATTTCATCCCTTACGACGACGGTTGTCTGGGGATTGTGGTCGCCGATGTTAGTGGTCACGGATTGGGTCCGGCATTGGTCATGGCAGAAGCGCGGACTTGTCTTCGGATTCTGGCTCGCACGGAGCCGGATCCGGCGAAAGTTCTCACGGCTGCAAATCGAATTCTGGCCGAAGATCTCGACAACTGCCGTTACATTACCCTGCTCTTGGTCCGGCTCGATCCGGTGCGTCGCAGGCTGAGATTCGCGAGCGCCGGCCATCCGCCCGGGTGGATTTTGGATGCATCGGGTCAGTTAAAGAAGGAACTCCGTCGAACGGGACCCGCCTTGGGGCAGCGGCGCGAGTTTTTGTTTACGAACGGCCCGGACATTGAACTGGCCGACGGGGACATCGGGGTCTTCCTAACCGATGGCATCTTGGAGGCGGCAAATGGGTCGGACGCATTTGGCCGGGAACGAGTGTTGGCATTGATTCACTCCAACCGAGGAATTCCCGCGGGCGCAATCGTAGGGAAACTGGCCGATGCAGCCCGCGCCTATTCAGTACCGGAGCCGCAAGCCGATGATTTGACGGCCGTTGTCATGAAGGTTGGCTAGGCGTGGAATCGAGCATGTCCATACACAAGGTCGTGCAGTCGCAGACCTCCCGGTCTGCCGCTGGCGGGGGTCTCCGACCCCGCACAGAGTCTGAGCCTCCGGGAACCGGTAACCCCGAGCCCTACCCCGTATAAGCAAAATGAGAAATGCTGATCGTGACGCCACCCCCGCTGATACCATCGCCGCGATCGCGACGGCGATCGGTGAGGCGGGAATTGCCGTGCTGCGAATTTCCGGGCCGGATGCCGTGGCCGTTGCTGAGCGAATTTTTCGCCCGGGCGGCCGCCCTGCGCGGCCGTTGTCGGTGGCCGAAAGCCACACCGTTCACTATGGCCACATTGTTCGGGACGATCGTGAGGTGGATGAGGTCCTGATCTCTGTCTTCCGAGCGCCGCGTACGTTTACCCGGGAGGATGTCGTGGAGATTTCTTGTCATGGCGGAATGCTCGTGGTGCGGCGGGTGCTGGAGTCGGTTTTGGCCGCTGGCGCACGATCCGCTGAACCGGGAGAATTCACCCAACGGGCCTTCCTCAATGGACGGCTCGACCTTGCCCAAGCCGAAGCGGTGGCAGACCTGATCCACGCGCGAACCGACCTCTCCTTGATGGCAGCCCAGGAGCAACTCGCGGGCAGACTTTCTGGGCGGATCCGGGGATTGCGACAGGACCTGATGGGTGTTTTGGCGCACCTGGAAGCGCACATTGATTTTCCCGACGAGGATATTTCACCGGATACGCGCGAAACCTTGTTGGGTCGTCTGCAAATGGGGCTGACTTCTACGGATGAATTGCTCGCGACAGCGCGCGACGGGCAAATTTTGCGGCGTGGAATTCGGGCGGCCATCCTGGGGCGTCCTAATGCGGGCAAGTCCAGTCTTTTGAATCAATTGTTGGGCCACGATCGGGCGATTGTCTCGCCGGTGCCGGGAACGACCCGCGATACCATTGAGGAAACTGCGAGTATCCGCGGGGTGCCGGTGGTATTTGTCGACACGGCGGGACTGCGAGATTCGACGGATGCATTGGAGCAGGAGGGAATTCGCCGTAGTCGTGAAGCCGCCGAACGAGCCGAACTCGTCCTACATGTCCTGGATGGCCACGAACCCCTCGCGAGCGATGATGCGCTTCGGCTCGAGGATTCGTTACCGCGTTCGCGAGTGATCGTCGTGAATAAGTCGGATCTTCCCCGCCGGCTGGTGTTGCCACCCCGGTGTGAGGCGGAGGCCGTGTTGGTGAGTTGTGAAACGGGGGCGGGCATGGAGTTGCTGTGCGACGCCATCCAGAACCGAGTTTGGAGCGGTTCTATGTCGGCTGAAAACATCCCTGTCACGATTAATGCCCGCCACAGCGAAGCCCTTCGCCGGGCGCGAGAGGCGTTGGTCCGGACAATGGACGGACTACGTCGCAACGACACACTGGAATTACCGGCCTTTGAATTGCGGATCGCGACGAATGCGGTGGGAGAAGTCGTCGGTGCGACTTCGACGGAGCATCTCCTCGATATGATCTTCCGTCAGTTTTGCCTGGGGAAATAGAGGTTCGATTCCCGTACGTGTTGCCGGTCCCCGAACACATTGATTCTAGGGGAGTTCGCCACCCCCAAGCAGGGCTTTCCCCAGGGAACGTATCAACGATCCGGCAGTGGCAGAGGACGCTGTCGCGCGAAGAATTCCCAGATCTCCTCCGGACCATTGACGGCATGAGTGGTCCGACCGAGAAAAGGCGGCGCACTGTAGCGCGGCTGCGGCACGACGTGCCCACCGCCCTGGATCGTGGCAATCACGACTTCCGGTCTGCCCGGGTCCTGCCAACTCGTAATTTCAACCGGCAGCCGATCGCCTCGCAGGGTGACCCGCGGCTCGCTGTAATGGCCATTCAGCCGCGCAAAATACTCCGCCGATGCCCTCGCGGAGATGACCGGCCCGCGATTGGCAAAACCAAACAGACGGACATTTCCCCCGTTGAAGGGATTGATGGGATCGCGCGTGCCGTTCAGGATCAACACTGGAACAGGCCGGTCGGATTTCCTGCAGTCACAGTTTTCATCGGCCGGCAGGTTTGCGGCGACAGCCGCGATGGCGGCAATGCGCTCTGGCATTTCAAGCGCGAGCCGATACGCGAGGTGGCCGCCATTGGAGTAGCCCATGGCGAACACCCGCTTTGTGTCCACGCCCCGGGTGGATCGGAAATGCTCCACCAGCGCGGAGACAAACGCTTTATCATCGATGTTGCGGCGGCGGGCCGCATACGTGGCGGCCTTCCGGCAATCGTTCCAATGCTTCCGATAGCCGGCGGGATAGACGACCACGAAACCGTGTTGGTCGGCAAGCCGCTCAAATTCGTAGCCGGTGGACACTTGCATCTGTTGCGGCGTTTGGGTTGAACCGTGCAGCACAAAGACCATCGGAGCGTTGGACGGAAGCGATTGCGGGACGTAGTACAGATAGGAACGGCTCCGTTCGCCCACTTGAATTGTCGCCCGCTGGATCGACGCGCTGAACTTCGGCGCCTGGCTCAAGGGCGAAACACCAACGCATCCGCCGCCGAGCCAGGCGACGACGAGCATCAGAACGATCGGCGCCATTCGAATCCTCCAGGCAAGTTGCGCAGTCATTTGAACAATACACCCGCGATGGCTTCGTTGATCAACTTGGAAAAAACGCCGCGAACACAGCGCGCAATTTGAGCCGCGCCTGAACCTGCGGCTGGCTTATTTTCGCCGCACCGCGAGCGTCCACTCGCGACCGGAGTCGATGCTGTATTTGTCGGCGAAATTACCCTGATTGACGGCCATGGAAACGAAGCCGCTGCTGTTGATGAACATTAGATTCTTGCCGACCGGCACGTCGCCGAACGTGCGGGCGTAGGGCACGGTTTCCTCCCAAACCTTTTTTCCGGCTTGGCGGATCGTGACGACGACGAGTTCGCCTTCTTTGAGGCCGAGTGTTTCAAACGTCTGACGATCGATAAGGCAGGTCGTGTTGCCGAGGTGGCCGCGAGATTGATCGATCATGCCGGTGGCCGTGCCGTCTTTAACGACGGGCTTGGGGTATTCGAGGGTCACGACTTTGGCTTCGAGCAGAGGTCCGACGTGTTCGTAGGAGATCACGCCGGCAGCGAGTCGTCCGGCCGTGTAGGCGTAGACGTCGCGACCGTGAAAGGTGTGTGACCATTCCGTGCCGGGCCGGCGGTTGATTTGTTCGTCAATCTCCCGCACCGCCTCGATGCCGAATTCTTTGGCGACCTGACTGAGCGTGCCGTTGTCCGGGCTGACGAAAAATTGGCCGTTCTTGGTTTTGAGGACGACGGATTTGCGCTTCGTGCCGACGCCGGGATCGACAACGGAAATGAAGATGGTGCCGGCGGGCCAAACGGGCGCCGTGTAGGCCAGGCTACGGGCGGCCGCGTCGATATTGTAGAGTTCGATCAGCGGCTGAACCGTGAAAATGGGGATGTCCTTATCGACGCTAAAGACGACGCCGGGCATCACGGCGCCACCGAAGTCGGCTTGGATGACGACGGCGTTGCGCTCCTTGGCGGCGAGGCCCGCGGAAGTGAGAGCCGCGGCGAGGGCAACGAGACGGAGAAATTTTGGCAGTGGAGGATGCATGGAAAAGGAAGGTGCAGCTCGGGTCGGGTCGGATCACAGGATGGGCACACCGGCCGCGCGCAGAACGAGCTTGGGTTCTTTTGCGACAACCCAGAGCGCTTGGGCCGGCGTCATCAAGAATGGGCGCAATGGCGACATTGCTCCCATCGAGTCCCGGATCAAAATACTCATGCGGCCTCTCGGTAGGAGGATTTCAGCAGGCTGCCGAGGCGTTGGCGAGTCTGGATGTTCCCGTCGTGTCCGAAAACTAGAACGGTTCGGAACCTGTTGGAAATGAATATGTTATAATAAGTTTATTGCCGACAATGGCTCGAATCGGGCTGGCCGTTTTTCGATCGATCCGGTGACCCATTCATCATGAATCCGCTCGCGGGCTTGAGTTCGCCCTTCGCAATGGTCTTCGCCTGCTTCGCGCTTTCGAGCAATACTCCCAACAGCTCCTTTTCGATGGCACCCGTTGGTTTCTCCTTAGAATGGTTTGCCTCCATTTGATTTTTGCCTCCTTCCTCCGTGCAAAGCCACTCCGGTCGGGTTTAGGCTGCACCTCCGACCTCGTGGATTCATGAAAAACTCGCTCGAAACTCGATTGGGATTGTTCTTCGCACTGGCCTGCGTTGCGGGCTTTCTCTTGTTCGAAATGGCCGGAGGCGGCAGTTTTTTTCACCCCGGCCGCGAGATTCGAGCTCGTTTTAATTCCGTTCAGGACCTCAAGGCGGGTGACCCGGTCAGGCTGGCCGGCGTGATGGTCGGTCGGGTGAAGGCCATCCGCCTTGCTCCAAACGAGTCCCGCGTTGAAGTGGTGCTAAAGCTGGATCGGGCCGCGGTGGTGAAGACTGACAGCCGGGCATCGATTCTTTTTACCGGGCTGATGGGACAGAATTTCGTGAGCTTGACCTTTGGTTCCCCCGGAGCTCCGGCGCTGGAGGCGGGGGGGCTGGTCGAATCCACGGAACAGGCTGATCTCGGGCAACTCATGGCCAAGCTCGAAGGGGTAGCCGATGGAGTTAAAAACATGACCCGCAGTTTCAGTGGTGAGGAGTTTTCAAAACTCCTCGGGCCGTTAACCGATTTCCTACGGGATAACAGTCCGAAGCTTGCCACGATCCTCGGAAACATGGCCAATATCTCAACCTTGATCGCCGACGGCAAAGGCACCGTGGGCAAGATGATCACCGACGATACGCTTTACAGCTCGACCCTCACCGCGGTCACCAACCTGAACCATTTCTCGGGAGAACTGGGGGGATTGTTTGGGGACGCCAAAGGTCTCGTTGCGGACGCCCGCACCGCCCTCGGCCAGGCGACCAACGTCGTGGCCGGAATGCAGCGGGGTGAAGGCACTGTCGGCCTGCTGCTCAAGGATGAAAAGCTCTACACGGAATCCACCACGGCGATGACCAACCTTCGAGAGATTCTGGGTAAGATTAACCAGGGCCAGGGGAGCGTGGGCAAATTGGTGAACGACGAAAGCTTTCTAAAGAACGTCAAAATGACGCTGCATAAAGTCGATAAAGCGACCGAAGGTCTCGAAGACACTGGCCCCATGAGCATCCTGGGAACTCTGATCCAGGCTTTGTTCTGATTGGGAGGGACCGGGCCGTTATTTCCCGGCCGGCAATGGAGGGAGTTCGATCCGGCGGAAGAAAATCTCCGCGCCCGCGGATTGGAAGATCAACGGGCCGGCAAGTTGAGTTGGGCTTACCGCTCGCGACCGTCACTCGCGGTCCCATAGCCAACGCGGGTCAAATTTGCCGTTGCCCACCCCAAGGATCGGATCGCCCCGGGCGATTTCGCCACTTTCCGTCCGCCCTGGGTAGAATTGGAAACCGATCCTGCTCACTTTTACGGACTCACCGTGTCCATCCGCCCAGGTGCTCATCGCGCGCCCGCCGTGTCGCCCAATCACCCGGTAGGGATTATTGGCCGCGTAATCAGGATGGCTCGGCGTCAAAAAATAAAGCAATTGCGCGCCTTTGATCTCGGTCCATTGGTCGGGGTCCTTCTCGGCGGCATTCTTAATCTTGCCGGCATCGGCGAACACGACGGACTCACTCGGATTCTTCACCGCGGCGAGTTTGAACGTGCCGATTCGATCTCCCGCCCAAGGCGAGTAACTGAACTCGATGTGATTCATCCCGATACCGAAGCGGCCCTTGCCGCGGGTGCTCGGGGGACCGCTTGCAATTCCCGTCTGATTCGTGCCGAGAACACTGGGGCAGTCGGAGGCGAATTTGTTCGGTAGATACTGCCGGAGCAGGTCCGGCCACCAGATTGTGGACCCGCCGGGCACGTACGCATCGGGCGGCGGAGCGCCCAGGACTTCCAGCGGCACCATGCGGTCGCGGTTGTCATCCGCATACATTCCGAATGCGAGGCCAATCTGGCGTGAATTGCTCAGGCAGGCGGTGCCGCGGGCCTTTTCCTTGGCCTTGCTCAAGGCGGGTAGGAGCATGCCGGCGAGGATCGCGATGATCGCAATCACCACGAGCAGTTCGATCAACGTGAAGCCGCCCCGTAACGTTGAAGAGTCAGCGCCGACTTTCATGGATGGTGTGTTTTTAGCACGCGGACCACTCCGGTCGCAATGAACTTGGCGATAAAATGTGGGAACCCCCGATCGTTCCGCAGGAGCGCTCGGAACTGGAGTTTGGACACTTTTGGGCCTCCCCTGGCTTTCCTTTTTCTAAACGTTGAGTTTGTTAAGGGTGAATACCCATTGCGCGTTGGGAGCATCCATCCTTGGGCCTACCGCAGGGGGCTGCTACGATCAGACCCATGAACAGTTCCGCAATCGGCATTGGGATTGTCGGCTCGGGCCGTGCCGGGATGATCCATGCCCGCAACTTTGCCCGACTCGTGCCCGGTGCGCGCGTCGCGGCCATTTCCGATCCGGTCGCAGCGGCCCGCGCAGCAGCGACGGGTGAACTCGGAGGGGTCGCCGACTATTCAGATTACCGGGCGCTGCTCGACGATCGTTCCGTGCAGGGGATACTCATTGCCGCCCCCACCGCGCTGCACCACGAGATCACCCTCGCCGCGACAGGCCGAGGCAAACACGTCTTTTGCGAGAAGCCGATGGCGATGAATTCCGCCGAATGCGACGCGATGATTACGGCGGCCGACAAAGCGGGTGTCATTCTACAGATTGGGTTTATGCGCCGCTTCGATGATCACTTTCGGGCCGCACACGAGCGGGTGCAAGCGGGCGAGATTGGCGACGTTGTGCTGGTCAAATCCTGCACCCACGGCCCGACCTATCCCAAGCCGTGGATGTTTGACCTCGCGCAAAGCAACGGTCCGCTCGCCGAGGTTTGCAGCCACGACATTGACACCGTGCGTTGGTTCACCGGCGGCGAATTCACGGAAGTATATGCCATCGCCGGCAACTACCGCACTCCGGAGGCCCGTCAGTCACATCCCGATTTTTATGACCAGATACTGCTCTCCGCGCGTATCAGCAATGGCCCGCAGGGTTGCATCACCGGCGCGCAAGGCGTCCAGTACGCCTACGATTCGCGCGTCGAGATCATCGGCACCCACGGCCTCATTAGCATCGGCAACCTCAATGCCGGCACGACCGTTATCTGCACACGCGAAAAGGAACTGCGCCGCCCGGCGGTCGTCTCGTGGACGCAGCTCTATCGAGACGCGTATCTTGCCGAGGACATCGAATTTATCACCGCCATCCGCGAGCAACGGCCCGCCGGTGTCACGGGTCGCGATGGGCGTGCTGCCGTTGCCGTCGTCAATGCTGGCAACCGCTCCATTCTCGAGCGGCGTCCCGTGGGAGTCACCAATGAGAAACCGGGAAAATGAGTAATCCGTAATCAGTAACCAGTGATCAGTAATCAGTAATCAGTGATCAGTGATCAGTAATCAGTGATCAGTGATCAGTAATCAGTAATCAGTGATCAGTAATCAGTGGTCAGTGATAGGTAATGAGGCTGGAATTCACACGCGACTGGGAATAGCTGTCCAATAACCCATGACCACTGAATACTGAATACTGAATACTGAATACTGAATACTGAATACTGAATACTGCCCCCTCCGTCCTCCCTCACCATGAAAGCCGCCCGTCTTTTTGGAAAAAACGATCTTCGTATCGAGGAACTCCCGGTGCCGCAAGTTGGGCCAGGCGAACTTCTTCTCCGCACCGCCTGCGCCAGCGTGTGCGGCACAGACATCCGGATGCTCAAGCACGGCCACGCGGTCACGCCGCTCGTCATCGGTCACGAAATGTCCGGCACGCTCGAGCGCGTCGGCGCGGGCGTGATGAGTTTTCGACCGGGCCAGCGCGTCTGTGTCGCACCCAACTACAATCCGGTTGCCTCCAAACTCACCCTCGCGGGCGAGGGCCATCTCGACCCCGGCTACCGCGCGCTGGGCATTCACGAGGATGGCGCGTTCGCGGAGTTTGTGCGCATTCCGGCGCACGCGGTGCAGCAAGGTAACGTGTTTCCCATCCCCGACCACGTCAGTTTCACCGAGGGCGCGCTGATCGAGCCGATGGCGTGCGTTTTCAATGCCTATGAAAAGGCCCGCACCGGCCCCGGCGACACCGTCCTCATTATCGGTGCGGGACCCATTGGCGTGATGCACGGAAAAATGTCACGACTCGCTGGCGCGGGCAAGGTCCTCATCAATGACCTCAACGCTGAACGCCTGCAAATGGCGCGGCGCATTGACCCGATGTTCATCCCCCTCGGTGGGGATCTGCGCGCTGAGTTGATGAAACTTACCGGTGGTGCCGGTGCGGACGTGATCATCACCGCGTGCCCCGTACCGGAAGTGCAGACGCTCGCGCTCGAACTCGCGGCGGTGAACGGCCGTGTCATCTTCTTCGGCGGCCTGCCGAAGGACCGTGCGGTCGTTCCACTCGATACCAACCTCATCCATTATCGCCAGCTCATGGTCACCGGCACGACGCGGCAGAGCCTGCGTCAGTTTCAGGCCGTGCTTGCGCTGGTGAGCGATCGCGTGCTTCGCCTCGAAGACCTCGTTACGTCGACCCATCCGATCGAGGAGGCCGAACAGGCCATTCTGGCGATGGCGACGGCACGTGGGTTGAAATCGCGACTGGAATTTACCGCATGACCCTCGTCGGCATTGACATCGGCACGCAGGGAGTGAAGGCCGCGCTGTATTCGGCTGACGGTGAATGTCGCGCCGAGGCGTTCGAGGCGTCCCGCCCGCATCGACCCGCGCCGGGGGTCGTCGAGGAGGATCCCGAATTTCAACTCGCCTCGACTTGCCGGCTCGTACGCGAGTGCATTGATCGAAGCGGCGCGCGGGACGTGGCCGCTTTGGGCATCGCGGGACAGATGGCCGGCGTGATTGGCATTGGTCCGGATGGGCGTGCGGTCACGCCCTATGACTCTTGGCTCGACACGCGCTGCGGTGATCAGATCAGGCGGATGCAGACCGAGGCGGGCGACGCCGTGCTCGGCGCCACCGGCAACGCGCCGAGTTTCAATCACGGTCCCAAGATCCTCTGGTGGCAGCGGGAGCGTCCTAGGGAATATGCGCAGATCGCCAAGTTCGTCCAGCCGGGCGCTTACGTTGCGATGGGCTTGTGCGGACTGCGCGCGCTCGATGCGTTCATGGACACGAGCTACCTTCACTTCTCCGGCTTCGCGGACAACCGCAGCAAATGCTGGGATGCGGCGCTCTGTAGGCAGTTCGGCGTCGCGTTGGAAAAACTTCCCCGGATTGTCGAACCTTCCGCGCCGGTTGGCGGGCTTGTCTCCAGGTTTGCACAGGATTGCGGCCTGCCGGTTGGCACACCGGTGATCGCTGGCTGTGGGGACACTGCAGCGAGTTTCCTTTCCTGTGGCGCGACCGCGCCCGGTGTCTGTGTCGATGTTGCCGGGACCGCGTCGGTGTTCGCGGCGACGGCCGACGCTTTTGCGCCCGACGTTTACAGCGGCACACTCGGTTGCGGCCAATCGGTCACGGCCGGCCTATGGCATCCCTACGCCTACATCAATGGCGGCGGCTTGAACCTCGAATGGTTTCGCCGTGAGTTCGGCGGTGGCCCGGATTTGACCTTCGACGAACTCGATGCACTCGCCGCCGCCGTGCCACCGGACGATGCGCTCCCGTTATTCGTGCCGCATCTCGGCGGGCGTGTCTCACCGGGTTGGCCGGCGTTACGCGGCGCATGGGTCGGGCTGACGTGGGACCACACGCGCGGTGAACTCTATCGCGCTGTGCTGGAAAGCGTCGCACTCGAATACGCTCTCTATCAGCAGGCTTTGCGGCGGTTGCTGCCGGGCGTTACCTTCGCCGAACTGCGCATCACCGGCGGCGGCGAGAAGAGCGGAATGTGGAACCAACTCAAGGCCGACGTGCTGCAGATGCCCATCGTGCAGATCGAAAACAGCGGTGGCGCGCCGATGGGGGCGGCGATGCTCGCGGGCGTCGGCGTGGGAATATTCCCGAGTCCGCCGGCCGCCGCGGCACGTTGGGTGCGGATGGGACGGCGCTTCCTGCCAAACGCCGTGCACGCCGCCCATTACCAAAAGCGTTGTGAGCATTATGAGGCGTTGCTGACGACACTCAATGATTGGGCCGCTCGCTGACGTACTTTATTCATGACTTACACTCCTTCCACCAAGCCAGCGATGATCTTCATCGGTGTCACCACGGGAAAATCGTCCATCAACAAAGTCTTCCCCCCCTGGGCTCAGCGGCTCGGATTGGGTGACTGCGAATTGCGCGGCATGGATTTTCCGCTGCATGCAGACCCGGCGCGTTACCGCGAGGCCGTCCAGTTCATTAAGCGCGATCCGCTTACGCGTGGCGCACTCGTCACCTCGCACAAGATTGACCTCTGCGCCGCATCGCGCGACGCGTTCGACGCCTTTGAGCCCATCTCCGCCGCGTTGGGCGAAGTCAGCAGTCTCTTCAAACGGGACGGCAAGCTCCACGCCCGCGCGGTCGATCCGTGGACCGTCGGTTATTCGCTCGACGCATTTATCCCGGCGAGCTACTGGCGCGACACGGGCGCGGAGGCGCTCATTCTGGGCGCGGGCGGTTCGGCGACGGCGCTAGCCTGGCATTTATGTCGGCCCGAGTTTGGCGCGAACCGGCCGGCGCGCGTGCACATCGCGAATCGCAGCCTGCCGCGCCTCCACCACGTCCGGGACCTGCACGCCTCGTGGCAGGGCGGCGTACCGCTCGACACCCATCACGTCCCGCGACCGGAGTTGGCTGATGCGCTGCTGCCCAAACTGCCGCCGGGCTCCCTCGTGGTGAATGCCACGGGCCTCGGTAAGGATGCGCCCGGGTCGCCTCTCACCGCCGCCGCCGTGTTTCCCGAACGCGCCCGGGTGTGGGAGTTCAACTATCGCGGAGACCTTATCTTCCTCGACCAGGCGCGCGCGCAGGCAAGGTCGCGCCACCTTCAGATCGAGGATGGCTGGGTCTATTTTCTCCACGGCTGGACGCGCGTCATTTCTGACGTGTTCGCCGTGGATATTCCGACGCGCGGGCCGGTGTTTGATGAGTTATCGAAGATCGCCGCGGCGACGCGTTGAAATTGAATCTCTCGACCGGGAACATTCCACCGCCAATCAGACCCTCCTTAGGTCGTTTGGGGTAGTCCTCTGGACAATGGAGTGAATGAGTGAGTTTGTTGGAAAAACTGCCCCCCCCTTGTCATCGCGTGCCTCCCTGTCTAGGATCGGAGTCGAATGAAGGGAATCCTGCTCGCCGGCGGTGCCGGGTCGCGTCTCTACCCGCTCACGCTCGTGGCAAGCAAACAGCTCCAGCCGATTTATGATAAACCCATGGTGTACTATCCGCTGACAACTCTGATCGAAGGCGGAATCCGGGAGATCTGCCTGATTTCCACCCCGCACGATCTGCCACGGTACCGGCAGCTATTGGGAGATGGATCCGGGCTTGGGGTTTCGTTCGACTACCGGGAACAATCGCGCCCCGAAGGAATTGCCCAGGCATTTCGAATTGCGGAATCGTTCATCGGGAGCGACCCCGTAACCTTGATTCTTGGGGACAATATTTTTTACGGAGGCGACGTCTTTCATCAAGCGTTCTCGCAGTTCTGCGCCGGGGCAATGATTTTTGGATACCGTGTTCACGACCCGGAGCGATATGGCGTGGTGGAGTTCGACAGCGCGGGGCAGGCTCTCTCGATCGTCGAGAAGCCGCGGGAGCCGCGGAGCAACTATGCGGTGCCGGGCCTGTATTTGTATGACAACTCGATTGTGGAAATTGCCCGCAATCTGAAGCCCAGCCCGCGGGGAGAACTGGAAATCACCGATGTGAACAGCGAGTATCTCCGTCGAGGCCAGTTGCGGGTTCAGAAACTCAGCCGGGGTTTTGCTTGGCTGGATGCCGGCACGAGCAGCAGTCTGCATGAGGCCAGCGCCTTCGTGCAGACGATTGAGAAGCGGCAGGGCATCAAGGTGGGCTGCCCCGAGGAAGCCGCTTTCCGACGCGGCTTCCTGTCCTTGAAAACATTGGATGACCTTGCCGCTGCCATGCCGCGATGTGAGTATCGGGAATATCTCGTCGCGGTGGCGGAGGAGGCCCGGCGATCGAGCTAACCGCCGCGATGGTTTTACTCTTGGGTCATACGGGTTACGTGGGGAGCGAGTTCGCGCGTGAGTTGAGCCGACGAAGCATCCCGTTTGAGGAGCTGTCGCGGCAGAGATTCGACTATTCCGATTTCGAATCGTTGTACCGGAGGCTCCGGGAGCAACGTCCCACATTTCTTATCAATGCGGCTGGATACACGGGGAAGCCCAACGTTGATGCCTGCGAAGGGGCACAAGCCGACACCTTGGCCGGCAATACCCTGTTGCCCCAGACGATCGCCCATGCCTGTGCCGCGGCCGAGGTTCCGTGGGGGCACGTTTCTTCCGGATGCATCTATACCGGCGCACGCATCCGCGAGCCGGATGGCTCGCTCCACGTTGAGCCCGATTTGACCCGCGCGGAGGTCCGCCGCATTGTCGAGTCCGAACCGGATCGGGTTGAGGGTTTTCGCGAAACGGACGAGCCGAATTTTTCGTTCCGGCGGGGGCCTTGCAGTTTCTACAGTGGCACCAAAGCGCTGGGTGAGGAGGCAATTGCCGGTTTGGGGCGGAGCTATCTGTGGCGGCTTCGAATCCCGTTCGACGAGCGGGACAATCCGCGAAACTACCTCTCCAAGGTGCAGCGGTATGCAAAGGTATACGATAATGTAAATTCGATTTCGCACCTTGGAGATTATGTACGCGCTTGCCTCGACCTTTGGGACATCCGGGCTCCCTTCGGAATCTACAATGTGACCAATCCGGGGTTTGTGACCACCCGTCAGGTAATCGAAGCCATCGAACGGGAGTTGCTCCCGGGCAGGGTGTTTGATTTTTGGTCCAGCGATCTCGAGTTTTATCGTCTCGCAGCCAGGGCCCCACGTTCCAATTGCGTACTGGACACGAACAAAATTCTGAGCGCGGGTGTGGTTATACGAGGGGTGGAAGATGCTTTGATGGATGCGTTGCGGCATTGGAAGCCCGAGCGGGCATGACGCTTTTCCAATGGACGCTGATGCCCCTGGCCGTCAATTTGTTCCACCCTTTCTCGCCCTCAATTTAATATGAACCTTCTCGTCACCGGCGGTGCCGGATTCATCGGTTCCAGTTTGATTCAACACCTCATGGGTCGCCCCGAGGTGAATCGCCTCGTCAATTTGGACTGCCTTACCTATGCGGGGCATCCAGCCAATTTGCGGTCGGTGGCAGGGCATCCGCAGTATCGGTTCGAGAAGGTCGATTTACGGAATAAGGCCGCGGTCTTGCGCGTCGTCCAGGAACACGCCATCGATCAGGTGATGCATCTGGCCGCGGAATCGCATGTGGATCGTTCGATCAGTGGGCCCGGCGATTTCATTCATACGAACATCGTGGGAACATTTCACCTGCTGGAGGCGTGCCGTGAAATGTGGTCCCAGAGTGGGCCGGCGGGTGCCAATGCCGGCGCGCGATTCCTGCATGTCTCCACTGATGAAGTGTACGGATCTCTTGGGCCTACTGGGTATTTTAAGGAGTCGACACCGTACGCTCCGAATTCCCCCTATTCCGCCAGCAAGGCGGCCAGTGATCTGCTGGTGCGGTCGTACCACCACACTTATGGGCTTCCTACCCTGATCACCAACTGTTCCAATAATTATGGGCCTCGGCAATTTCCTGAAAAACTGATCCCAGTCGTCATTCAAAATATTCTGAACCGCAAACCGATACCGGTTTATGGCGATGGGTTGAACGTGCGGGACTGGCTTTATGTCGGTGACCATAGCGAAGCGTTGTGGCAGGTGCTTCGGCGCGGGCGACTCGGGGAGACCTATAACATCGGTGGTCACAATGAGTGGGCCAATATTCGCATCGTGGAACTGCTATGTGATCTGGTCGATGAACTCGAACCGGCGCGAGGGGGCGAGTCCCGACGATTAATCACCTTCGTCAAGGATCGCCCCGGCCATGACCGCCGCTACGCCGTCGATGCGGGCAAGATGGAACAGGAGCTTGGTTGGAAGCCGGCCCATACGTTTGAACAAGGCATTCGGGAAACGGTGCGATGGTACTTGGAAAACCAGGCGTGGGTCGACGAGGTGGGGCGAAAGGATTAAACGGGCCTCAGATTGATGGCAGGCGCAGGCCGACGGCGGCCGCCAATGCGCCCTGGCGGGTATCGAACGTCAGGAAGTCACGCGCCCCGAGCACCAGTGCGGAAGCAACATACAGTCATCGGTCGCCGCGCTCGTGGCAAAGCAAGTCGGTGGCGGTCACCCCGAGGACAGTGTCGCCGTAGATGGATTTGAGCCGAGCGCCGAAATCAGGACGTTTCGCAGATTTCACACGACGGCTGAAACGGCTGAGGACAGCGACAGGTTTACCCCGCCTCTGGATTTCTACACGTTGACCCTCTGCCACCCAGCCGAGGACGGTTGTCGTGTCATGCTTTAGTTCGCGGATGCTGGCCGTCTTCATGGGTGACACAATACAGGGCCCGTTCCAGCCATCAATTGCCGACGTCAGGAACATTTACCACACAGATCTGATTGAACGCGGCTTCTCCGCGGGGTAGCCGCCGGACGAATGCGATCCGGTGCCCTTCCGGGGAAAACACGCAAGCCTCTTTCCGTGGCGAAGAGGACCCGGGCGTTCGAGCTGTAATCCGTTCGGTCCGCCCGGTTCGGGTGTCCGTTCGACACACCGAATGATCCATGACATGGGCGATCCAGCGTCCGTCCGGACTCCATGTGAATGCCGACGCAATATCGAATGAGTTCTGGGTCAGTTGCACGGGTGGACCGCCGGCCGGCGTCACGGTCCACAATTGGACCACACCGGAATCGTCCTTCATCAGGAAGGCAATTCGAGAGCCGTCCGGGGAACTGCGCAACCAGTGCCGAGGCCCCTGGATTCCCGGAAATGTCCGTCGATCTGTGAACGTCAGACGACGCTGTTGCGTGCCGACCGGCGGCGCCGGACGACGGAGTGACGTCCCCTCGATGGGTGCCGAGCCAGGGCGGGTGAGATCGTCTGGGAGATCGACGAGGAAGACTTCCGCAATGGATTGTCCGCCGTCCGTCATTACCTGCCCTTGAAATGCGAGGGCGTACCGTTGGTGTGTGCCGTCGAATCGCCGGTAGCCGTTCGTTCCAATCCAACCTTCTTCGAATGCCTTCTGGATCTCGTCGGAACCCGGTTTTGGATTGGGTTGGGTGGAGGTGACCAGGACGGAAAAGGCGACGCCGCTGTGGTTGCGTGGGTGGCCTTTGGCAACAGTCACGGGTCGGCCGAGCAAACTAACGCCGACGTTTCGCTGGTTGCCGTCTCCCGCCGGACTTCCTTGAGGGGGTGTCGTCAGCACATGGTCTTCGTAGGTGAAGCTGACGCGCGAGCCATCGGCGGAGAAGACATGAACATGGGAGCCACCGCGGAGAGCGCCGGGAGTGAAGGGGGGTGTGAGGTCTCGGGCATCGAGCTGGACGGCATTTCCAGGGTGAGTCAGGTCGACGAGTACCCCCTGCCGATGCCACGGGCTGTAGGACCAGTCCGGAGTAGGACGTTCGGGACCGAGAATGAATACGGTGCGTGGATGAATTGGGTCAAATGTCGCAACCCCGCAGTGGGCACCGTTGCGGGAGGAATAGAGGCGATGAATTTCCCGGGTGCGAGTGTGGACGATTTCGATATGCCTGCCGTCAAAGAGCTCCCCGACCGCATCGGAGCGGACGTCATAGACAATCCACTCGCCGTCGGGAGACCAGACGCCGGTGTTGGTGAGGAGATGACCACAGGGTTGGGACGTCAGGATATGTTCGGGAGATTTCAGAGTGGAATGGGAGGGGAGGGGTTGGCAGGAACTCGTCAAAAGGAATGCGAGCAGGAGAGCGAGCGGGCGCGAGTTGCGCTCGCCCCGAGTGGAGATGGAAATCGACCCGGGGAACTCGAAACAAGTAAAAGGGGGCATCGCGTTGTGTCGGAACCCCCGGCAGTTGATCATCTTCCGCACCTTTGTGTGAGGTTTTCCGTGTGGAATTTCTGAAGGGAGCCGCACACAAAGGTAAGTTCACGATTCGCTTGTGAAAAAAATCACAAATGCGGCTTGCCCCCCTGAAACCTCAGTCATAGCGTTCTGAGGATTACGCGATATTGCCTCGCATCGCCCGTATTCAAGACTGTTTTATGGAAGCCACTGTCACCGATCCAGCCAGAGTTCTACCGGTCAGCACCGACTATGGCTACAACTCGAAAATCGAGGGTGAGATCGTGGTGACGCGGCTGGATGCGGCATTGAATTGGTTTCGCAAGAATTCGTTATGGCCGATGCCGATGGGGCTGGCGTGCTGCGCCATCGAACTCATGGCGGCGGGGGCGAGTCGATTTGATATTTCCCGCTTTGGCTCGGAGGTAATGCGATTTTCGCCGCGACAATCGGATGTCATGATTGTTGCAGGGACGGTGACCTACAAGATGGCGCTCGCAGTTCGGAGAATATATGAGCAAATGGCTGAACCTAAATGGGTTATAGCAATGGGTGCCTGTGCATCGACCGGTGGGATGTATCGGAGTTATTCGGTGTTGCAGGGCGTGGATCAGATTCTGCCCGTCGATGTCTACGTTGCGGGGTGTCCACCCCGGCCGGAAGCTCTTTTGGATGCTTTAATAAAATTGCAGAACAAGGTGGCGCGGGAGCCCATTCTAGCCGATTTAAAGCGGGATTCGCTGCCCGAAAAGCTGGGATCGCTCGATTTGAAACTTTGATTCGCCCGATAGCACGCCCCCACGGAATCGCTGGAAAGACACCTGTGCCCACCGCCCTCGAATTTGCTCAACAATTGCGCGAAAAGTTCGGGGAACTTGTGTCGCCGTCCGTTGAGTTTCGTGGCGAGGTTTCCGTCCTGATTTCCGATCCCCAACGCATTGCCGAAGTGTGTCGGTATGCCAAGGTTGAGCGGGGGTTTGATTATCTGACCGATCTGACGGGAGTGGACAACTACGGCGAGGATCCGCGGTGGCAGATTGTCTACGAATTGTTCGGACTCACCCACGGGTGCCATCTGCGCATTTCGACACGAGTGAGTGAGGCCGTTTCGGAGTTGCCGACGGTCAGCGGGGTGTGGCGGGCGGCTGACTGGCATGAGCGGGAGGTCTACGACATGTTGGGGATTCGATTCGCGGGTCATCCGGATCTCCGTCGGATCCTGATGTGGGAGGGGTATCCCTATTTTCCATTACGGAAGGATTTTCCGTTGGGCGGGAAACCGAGCGACGTGCCGGAGGTGGCCTTTACCCGCAGAGCGTCGCTGGAGGGAGGACCCTTTGTTACCGCGCCCGGCGTGCGGGAGGCCGTCGACCGGGAACCGCGAGTCCGGGTATCCGAGGAATAGACTGCCATGGCAACCCAGAGCATTGAATTTAAAGAACCGGCGGCCCGCGCGTCCGTTCCCCCCCCTGTGACCGACGAAGAGTTGCGGGAGCTACACGGCGAGAAAATGGTGCTCAATATTGGGCCTTCGCACCCCTCGACGCACGGGGTGCTGCGGGTGTTGATCGAACTGGACGGTGAGACGATCACGAAGGCGATGCCGGAGGTGGGGTACCTTCACCGGGGCGATGAAAAGATCGCCGAGAACATGACGTATACCCAGTTCATTCCGTATACGGACCGGCTGGATTACCTGGCGCCGTTGGCCAATAATGTCGCCTACGCACTGGCGGTGGAAAAGTTGCTGGGCATTGACGGCAAATTGCCGCCTCGGTGCCAGTATATCCGAGTGATCTGCTGTGAGATGGCCCGGATATCTGCCCACCTGCTGGGGCTCGGTGCCTTTGCGATGGATGTGGGAGCGATGACGGTCTTCCTTCATACGTTTACCGAGCGGGAGAAGATTTATAACCTGTGCGAATCGCTCACCGGAGCCCGGTTCACCACCAGTTATACGCGAATTGGCGGCCTTTCGCGAGATCTGCCGCCGGGCTGGATTGATCAGCTGCGAAAATTCCTTTCCGAAGTGATCGTCAATCTCGATGAGACTGAGACGTTGCTGACCCGGAACCGAATTTTTGTCGACCGAACGCGGGACGTGGGAATTATCTCCCGGACGCTCGCGATCGATTACGCGCTCAGCGGGCCGAACCTTCGGGCGAGTGGGGTTGATTACGACGTCCGGAAGGCGCAGCCGTACCTCTGTTATCGCGAGCTGGAGTTTGATGTGCCGGTGGGCTCGGTGGGGGATTGCTATGACCGGTATCTTGTGCGCATGGAAGAGATGCGGCAGAGCGTACGGATCCTGCATCAGTGCATTGCGAAGCTGCCGGGGGGGGCGGACAACCGGGGTGGCGAGCCCGTAAATGTGTCGGATGGCAAGACGGTATTGCCGACGAAGCAGAAAGTGATGACCCGCATGGAGGAGTTGATCCATCAATTCATGCTGGTGACCCAGGGGGTGAACGCCCCGGCAGGAGAGATCTATTTTGGGGCCGAGAATCCGAAGGGTGAGCTGGGTTTCTATATCAATAGCCGAGGGGGCGGAACGCCGCACCGCCTGAAGATTCGAGCGCCTTCCTTTGTGAATCTGGGGATCCTGCCGGCGATCCTGCCGGGACACATGATGAGTGACATGGTGGCGATCCTGGGATCGATCGATTTCGTCATGGGCGAGTGTGATCGGTAGAGAAGAGAGCGCGATGAGTTTTACCATTCCCAAAAATCTGGAAGCCGAGCTCGACGAGCTGGTGACGCATTATCCGGTGAAACGGAGTGCCTCGCTGATGTTTTTGCACGCGCTGCAGGAGCACTTCGGATTCATCTCGAACGATGCGGCAGAATGGACCGCGGGAAAGCTGGGATTGCAGCCGATTCATATTTACGAACTGGTCACGTTCTACCCGATGTTTCGGCAGAAGCCGATCGGGAAGACCCAGGTCAAGGTGTGTCGGACGTTGAGTTGCGCCCTGGCGGGTGCCGCGGAGATCCGGGAGCACTTCTGTCGCAAGCTCGGGCTGGATCCGCGTGCCCATATGCCGCAGACGACGCCCGACGGCCGGTTTACGGTGGAGTTTGTGGAGTGTCTGGCCGCCTGCGGATCGGCGCCCGTGGTGCTGGTCAACGAAGCCCTGCACGAACGAGTGGGGAAAGGGCAGGCGGACGAAATTCTCGCCCGCGGAAAATAAGGAGACACGGCACGTGAAACCAAATACTTCGGAAGAGACTTCGGAAGAGAATGGCTGCCCGACATGGATTCGAACCATGACAAACAGATTCAGAGTCTGTTGTGCTACCGTTACACCATCGGGCAGTGCGGAGCGGGCGGAAAAATAGAGGGTTAATCGGTCGAGTCAAGCATTGCCATGCCGCAGGAATTCAAACTGATTTTAAAGCACGCCGACGAGCCGGGCTACACGCCCGACATCGGGTGCTATCTGCAGCACGGCGGATACGAGACCTTGAAAAAGGCCTTGCAGGCGCCGGGGCGTGATCTGCCGGACGGCAAAAAGCTTTCGCCGCAGGAAGCGTTGCGAGAGGACGTGAAGGCCTCCGGTCTCCGGGGGCGGGGCGGGGCGGGTTTCAGCGCCGGGTTGAAGTGGAGTTTTGTCGATCGCCGCAGCGGCAAGCCCATTTACCTGATCTGCAATGCGGATGAGTCCGAGCCGGGCACCTTCAAGGACCGCCAAATTCTTCACAAGGATCCCCATCAGCTGATCGAAGGGATGGTGCTCTCCTGTTGGGCCAACGACGTTAAGCTCGCGTACATTTATATTCGGGGCGAATTCCCGGAAGGTGCGCGCCTTTTGAACCGGGCGCTAGCCGAGGCCCGGGCGAAGGGTTTCCTGGGAAAGAATATTCTTGGCACCGGCTACGACCTCGACATCTGGGTTCACCGCGGTGCGGGCGCCTACATCTGCGGTGAGGAGACTGGGTTGATCGAATCGTTGGAAGGCAAACGGGCGTACCCGCGAATCAAACCGCCCTATTTTCCAGCGGTTTTGGGGCTTTACCTCTGCCCGACGATTGTTAACAACGTTGAAACGTTGTGCCATGTGAAGCACGTTGCCGCGATGGGACCGGCGGAGTTCGCGCGCCTGGGGACCCCGAACAACACCGGTACGCGGATTGTCAGCGTGAGTGGCGATGTGCAACGCCCCGGCTATTTTGAGGTGGAAGTGGGGAGAGTGACGATTGGCGAGCTGATCTTTCACGAAAACTTTGGGCGCGGCCTGAAGCCCGGTCGCCAACTCAAGGCGGTGATTCCGGGCGGCTCCTCGTCGAAAGTGCTCAAGGCGGGTGAGGTTTTTCCATTGAAACGAAAGGGAGCAGACGGACAGATGACTCCGGTGGATGTGCCGATGCTCGATTTGCCGTACGATTTTGATTCCCTGCAGTCGGCCGGCACGATGTCGGGATCCGGGGCGGTGATCGTCATGGACGATTCTCGGAGCATGGTGGATGCGCTGGCCAACTTGTCGGAGTTCTACGCTCACGAAAGTTGTGGTCAGTGCACTCCCTGCCGCGAGGGTGCCCTCTGGATGGCCAAAGGGTTGCATCGCTTGACCCATGGGGATGGTCGGAAGGAAGATGCCGCTTATCTCGCCCACATCGCCCAGAACATTCAGGGCCGAACCATTTGTGCCTTCGGTGAAGCCGCCGCCTGGCCGGTACTGAGCTTTGTGAAGAAGTTCCGGGAGGAATTTGAGGCGCGGGGCGAAGCGGATGTTGCCGCCCGGGCGGCCGCTGGCTCTCCCCCGGACTCCGACCGCAAACCCCGCCCGCCCGCCTAACTCTGTTTTCTAGACAATGTCTGCACCCGCAACTGCTGCACCTGCAACGCCCGCGCCGCCTCCTCCGCCTGCGGCGGAGACCGTGACCGTAAAGGTCAACGGCCGCACCGTGCAGGTGCCGAAGACAATGCCGGACTGGCAGGGGAAACCTCAACCCACCACGATGTTGCAAGCCGCGCGGCTCGGTGGAGTCGAGATTCCCCACTACTGTTACCACGACAAACTGCCCGTGGCGGGCAATTGCCGGATGTGTCTGGTGGAATTTGGCACACCCGCGCTGGATCCCGCGACGCGGAAGCCCGCCCTGAATGCGGATGGCACGCCCAAGATCGCCCGTTCCATACTGCCCTATGAGCCGGGCACTGCGCGCGGTGCGATCGCCTGCGCGACCCCGATTTCACCGGGTATGGAGATTTACGCCGATTCGCCGGCAACCAAGCAGATGCGGGAAGCGGTGCTCGAGTCCCTGCTGATCAATCACCCGCTGGACTGTCCCATCTGCGACCAGGCGGGCGAGTGCAAGCTCCAGGAGTACTCGGTTGAGCATGGGCAGTCCGCCAGTGGATTCTTCG
Source organism: Akkermansia muciniphila (assembly GCA_945861565.1). GTDB lineage: Bacteria > Verrucomicrobiota > Verrucomicrobiia > Limisphaerales > UBA9464 > SIBK01. Next base: position 20,793 of record CAMAUY010000002.1, on the reverse strand, counting down.
AGACCAAGGTCCATAAACCCAAGGCCGTGGATCTCGGGCCCCGGATCATGCTCGACGACGAGCGTTGCATCTTGTGCACGCGCTGCATTCGGTTCACGAAAGACATCGCGGGGGATGACGCACTCGGAATCGTCAACCGTGGCAGTTACAATTCGATCGCGGCGTTCCCGGGTCGGCAGTTTGACAACAACTATTCGTTGAACACGGTCGACTTGTGTCCGGTGGGTGCCCTGACGTCGAAGGATTTCCGGTTCAAGATGCGGGTCTGGTTCCTGAAGGAGACGCGGAGCCTCTGCACGAGTTGTGGAACGGGATGTAATATTGTGATTGGATCCCGGGAGGATACCATTTATCGCTTCGAGCCGCGTGAGAATGAGGCCGTCAATTCGTCCTGGATGTGCGATTCCGGGCGTCTCAACTATAAGTGGATGGGCCGAGCGGACCGGTTGGCTGAGGTGCGGGTGCGAGGGGAACATTCGACCTGGAGCGTAGCGTTGCCTGAGATTCAGGCAGTTTTGGCGAAGGCTCCGCGGGGTTCCGTCGCGATCTTGGCCGGAGCCCGCCAGACGACCGAGGAACTTTATTTGCTGAAGAAGCTTGCGGACCGTTTTGGGGCCGTCACGGATTCCGTGCCTCGCACGGGGGCGGCGGATGGTTTTCTGGTGGCGGCCGACAGGAATTGCAACACCCAGGGCGCCCGGCTTACGGGGATCTGGTCGGGAACAATGGGGGCGCAGATTCCGCGCATCGCGGAGGATATCCGAGCGGGCGGCATCCGAACGCTCGTGGTATTGGGTGAGGACGTGACGCGTCACGGCATTAGTCCGGAGCTGCTGGCAAGCCTCGAGACGCTCGTGGTGAGCGATCTTTTGCCGAGCGCGACGACGAGGGCGGCCCACTATCTGCTTCCGGGTTGTGCCGCGGCGGAGAAGCGTGGAACCTTCGTGAACGTGAAGGGGCGGTTGCAGAAATTCTTGAAAGCGGTGGAAGCTCCCGGAGATGCACGGCCTGAATTGGAATTTCTTTGGGACCTCGTGGAGGGCGGTGTCGCGAGGAGGGCTCCCGCGAACATCGAGGGAATTTTTAATCAGATGGTCCGGGACGTGCCGGCCTTTGCCGGGCTTGAATGGGCCCGCGTCGGCGATACGGGCGTGACCGTGCCACTCTAAGAACGATCGCATGCGTTTCCGGAACAAGAGATCCTCACTGATTTAATGTATCATGTTTGAGTCCGTCCAATATTGGGATCCTGCCGCGCAGTTTGTCCTGTTCAGTGCACTGAAGATTCTTGTGGTCTTCGGTGTGACTCTGGTCTTCGTGTCCCTGTCGGTGGTGGCTGAGCGGCGGGTCTCCGCCTGGATCCAGGATCGGGTCGGCCCGAATCGCGTGGGCATCCCCTTCACGAACATCCGGTTCCTGGGGCTGGGCCAGATGCTGGCGGACGGTCTCAAGTTCCTTCTCAAGGAGGACTTTACCCCCAACTATGTTCGAACGGTTTATTTCTGGCTGGCTCCGGCAATCACTCTGATCCCGGCATTTCTGACCCTGGCGGTGATTCCCTTCGGCTCAACGTTGGGAAATCCAAACAACCGGATGGTGATCGCTAACCTGAACGTGGGCATTCTCTACACCTTCGGCGTTGTCTCGCTCGGCGTCTACGGCATCGTGCTGGCTGGCTACGCGTCCAACTCGAAGTACCCATTCCTGGGCGGGATCCGTTCAAGTGCGCAGATGATATCCTACGAAATTGCGATGGGGCTCAGTGTCATCCCGATTTTCCTTCTCGTCGGCAGCCTGAACCTGGGCGATGTGGTTGGCTACCAGAGCGGTGGGTTGCACACCTGGCTGGTGTGGAAGCAGCCGCTGGCGTTTTTCATCTTTCTAATCGCGGCGTTTGCCGAAACGAACCGTCTGCCGTTCGATATGCCGGAATCGGAGTCCGAGCTAATCGGAGGCTATCACACCGAGTATAGTTCGATGAAGTTTGCCCTCTTTTTTCTCGGGGAATACGCCAACATGATCGCGTCCTGCTCGATGATGGTGACCTTGTTTTTTGGAGGCTGGACGCCTCCCTGGGGTGCCGAGGCGGCGACCACGCTGTGGGCCGGGTTGGGGCATTTGGCCTGCTTCCTGGTAAAGGTGATCGGCATGATGCTGCTTTTCATCTGGGTCCGTTGGATGCTGCCACGGTTTCGCTACGATCAGTTGATGGATCTCGGGTGGCGGCGGTTCATTCCGATAGCCCTGTTTAACATTCTGGTCACGGCGTTCGTCGTGGCTCTGTGGCAAAGGTAATATGGTTGTCGATCGCAAACCTCTAAATTGGTGGGAGCGGAGCTACTTGCCGGCAATTGCCGGAGGGTTCCGGGTCACGTGGCGGCATTTCGCCAACACCGTTTTTCGCCGAAAATCGGTTACGATGCAGTACCCGGAGGAAAAGTGGGTGATGCCGGAGGGATATCGTGGGGCTCCCTATCTGGTGTCGGATGTGGACGGTCATACGAAATGTGTTTCCTGCCAACTCTGCGAGTTCATCTGCCCGCCCAAGGCGATTCTGATTACGCCGCCAGGGCCGGCGGGGATGGCCGCGGATCGGCCGAACGCGGAAAAGATGCCGCGGGAATTCGAGATCAACATGCTTCGTTGCATCTTTTGCGGACTTTGCCAGGAGGTATGCCCCGAAGAGGCGATCTTCTTGCAGAAGGATTATTCTCTGACCGGGCTGGCTCGGGGGGAGATGATCTATAACAAAGAGAAACTGCTGAAGCTCGGGGGCGTTGACACGGGCATTCAAAAGTGGAAGCAAAAGCTGGACGAGGCCCGCGAACAGGAAGTGTTTCCGGTACAGGGTTCAGCATCATGAAGTATCCCAATGCACCGGCCGCAGAACGCTGAAACCCGGTCGATCCCTATCTAAGCCATGCCGCCGCTGACTGACTTGCTGTTTTACGTGTTTGCCGGGCTGACCCTGGTGTGTGGTTTCTTGTGCGTGGCCAATCCCTTCAGCCGCAACCCGGTGACGAGTGCCATGTTCCTCGTTCTGACCATCGTATCGATGGCGGGGCTGTTTATCCTGTTGCACGCCTTCTTCCTGGCGGCGGTCCAAATCCTTGTTTACGCAGGAGCGGTGATGGTGCTTTTTCTCTTTGTGATTATGTTACTCGACTTGCGGGAGGAGGAGCGTCGTCGTATTCGGACCTTTACGCTGGCGACCGGCGCCCTGATCGTCATGGTCATCGTCGGCCTGCTCGTTCGAGTTTTGTCTGGCGCCGCGCCCGTCCGCCAGACCGGTCCCGAGGTCGAGGGCCACACGAAGATCCTCGGGCGGATTCTATTGGAACAATACGTGCTGCCATTTGAAGTGTTGTCGCTGTTGCTCCTTGTCGCGATGGTGGGAGTCATTCTCTTGAGCAAGAAGGACATCAAGTAACGCCTCGCAGAATCGCATCAAAAACCCATGACTCCCGGACTCAATCATTACCTGGTGGTGAGTGGCCTCTTATTTTCCCTCGGTTTGCTGGGAGTGTTGGGGCGCCGCAACCTTTTAATCATTTATATGGGGCTGGAGCTCATGCTCAATGCCGGCAATCTCGCCCTGGTGTCCTTTTCACGATTTAACGCAAATCTGAACGGGCAGGTGATGGTGTTTTTCACGATCACGGTGGCGGCGGCGGAAGTGGCGGTCGGTCTCGCGTTAATCGTCGCCCTATACCGCAAGCGCCAGACTGCGCATGTTGAGGATCTGACGACTCTCAAGTTTTGAACGTATTTCCATGGATTCTCACATCCTAGAACATGCCGCCGATTCCGGCAGTCGCCTGCAGGATCTCGCCTGGATGGTGTTGTTTGCCCCATTGATTGCGGCGGCCGGAAGCTATATTTTTCTCCGCCGCGATCGCTCGCTTACGGCGGGTTTCAACATCGCCGCCGTCGCCCTGAGTTTTCTCCTGAGCGGGGTGTTGTTCGCCGCCTTTGCAGGACAAAACGTGGCGGGCTCTCCGTTTTCCTGGTTGCCGGTTGCGGGGTTGGAGGTCTCGTTTGGGCTGCGCCTCGACAATCTCTCGCTCCTTATGCTGCTGGTGGTTACGGGAGTTGCGCTGCTCGTGATGCTTTTTTCCACGGGTTATATGCACGAGGATCCGGGGTATAGCCGTTTCTTCTGCACCCTGAGCCTTTTTGTTTTTTCCATGCTCGGGATTGTCCTCGCCGACAACTTCGTGATGATGTTCGTCTTTTGGGAATTGGTCGGTGTCTCGAGCTATTTGTTGATCGGGTTCTGGTATGATCGCGGCGCGGCTGCGGATGCCGCGAAGAAGGCGTTTCTGACCAATCGGCTCGGTGATTTTGGTTTTTTACTCGGGATTCTCCTGATCTGGTCTGCCACCGGCACGGTACATTTTGGGTCGGCGGAGGCGTTTCTGCTCGCGCATCCCCTGGCCCTGGGCTCCACCGCCTCGCTCGCCGGCGTCCTGATTTTTATGGGGGCGATGGGTAAGAGCGCGCAGTTTCCGCTGCATGTCTGGCTGCCGGATGCGATGGAAGGTCCCACACCGGTCTCCGCCCTGATCCATGCGGCGACCATGGTGGCGGCCGGTGTCTACATGCTGTGCCGAGTCTTCTTTCTTTACACCTTGCCGGCCGGCTGGCCGGACTGGCTGGGATTCCTTCAGGGAATTCCGGCCTCTTCGATCATCGCCTGGATCGGTGGGATGACCGCCCTGCTGGCGGCGCTCATTGCGGTACAACAGAACGATATCAAGCGGATTCTTGCCTATTCGACCTTGTCACAACTTGGACTGATGGTGTTGGCAGTGGGGCTGGGAGCTCAGTTGCGTGCCCCCAACGCCGGGGCGGCGATGTTTCACCTCGTGACCCACGCGTCCTTTAAGGCTCTCCTCTTTCTGGGAGCCGGGTCCGTCATCCATGCCTGTCATCACGAGCAGGATATCTGGAAAATGGGCGGGCTTTGGCAGCGGATGCCCGTGACGTTTGTCACGTTCCTGGTGGGAACGCTTGCCCTCATGGGAGTGCCGTTATTCAGTGGCTTCTATTCCAAGGACGACATCCTGGCAACGTCACTGGAAGCGGCACCGGTTCTCTTTGGGTTGGTGGTGCTGGTTTCGGTGCTAACCACCTTTTACATGGGTCGCCTGCTGCTGGTGGCGTTTCTAGGACGTCCCCGCGGCAGCGGAGCCGGGCAGGCCCTCGAATCTCCGCCCACCATGACAGGGCCGTTGATTATGCTGGCCCTTCCGTCCGTGTTTTCCGGATGGCAGATCTTTGGGGTGTCCCAGTTTCTGACCCGTCACTTTTGGCCGACATTCCAGGTGCACGAACTCGATCCCTTGTTCGGCCCGTTCAATCACAATCCGACAGCGGCGATGTTTGGGTTTGCGGCGGTCCTCTTTGGCACGAGCCTGGCCGCGTGGCTTTATGTGGGGGCGGAGCGTGATCCGCTGCCCGGCCTGATCGGGCGGCTTGCCCGGGCGATGCGGCACCGGTTCTATTTTGACGAGATCTATGAGGCGACCGTGGTGCCACTGCACGACGGCATAGCGGCGATTGCCGGGTGGTTTGATCGCTGGGTTATTTCGGGCCTGTTCGTCCGGGGTCTGCCCGGCACGGTCGAAATTGCCGGTCGGGCGCTGCGACTGGTGCAGACGGGCAATCTGCAAACGTATGGACTTTGGTTTGCCGCGGGGGCCGCGCTGCTGGCCGTTTTGGCCCTCAAAAAGTAACCGCCATGCTGACCTTTCTAATTCTTCTGCCGGTGATCACGGCGCTGGTGATCCTGGCGATTCCTGGCCACTACCGTTTCATCATCCGTTGCGTCGCGTTATTGGGAACGCTGGAGACAGCGATCTGGGCGGCAGTCCTGTTTTTCCGCTCCGTGCCCGGCACTCCGGATTATCAGTTCGAGCAGCTCGTCCCCTGGATTTCGGCCGGCGGACTGCATGTGAACTACCACGTGGGTATCGATGGAATTAGTGTCGGTCTGGTGTTGGCGGCGGCCTGGGTGGGCTTTGCCGCCACCGCGGTCTCCTGGGATGTCGAACGGGAGAGCAAGATGTTCTATATACTGCTGATGCTGATGATCAGTGGTTCGATCGGGGCGTTTGCCTCACTGGACCTGTTCTTCTTCTACTTTTTCAACGAGATGGCTCTTGTGCCGACATTTATAATGATCGGGGTGTGGGGGTGGGGGACGGATCGACAGGCGGCGGCTTTCCGCATCACGCTCTACCTGACCCTGGGAGCGCTGGTGGCGCTGGTCGGTCTGGTGGCTCTTTATGCGGCGACGGGTACGCTGGATGTCACGGAATTGCAGCGGCAGCTTGCCGGTCACCCTTTGCCGCGGAAGACGCAGATGCTGGTCTTCCCGTGCCTGCTTTTTGGATTTGGAACGTTGGTTGGACTGTGGCCCTTCCATTCCTGGGCACCCCAGGGGTACGCCAGCGCACCGGCGGCAACCGCGATGATGCATGCGGGCATCTTGAAGAAGGCGGGATTGCTGGCGCTCCTGCGGGTGGCGTGGCCATTTCTTCCGGATGCGGTGGAGTACTGGATGCCGGTGCTGGCTTGGCTCTGCCTCGGGAATCTTCTTTTCTGTGGGTTCGTGGCGTTGCGCCAGCGGGATCTCAATCTGTTGGTTGGCAACTCCAGCCTGGCTCACATGGGATTTGCCTTCCTGGGCCTGGCGAGCATGAACGTGATTGGTCTCACCGGGACCGTGCTGGTCATGGTGGGGCACGCTTTTCTGGCGGGCTTGAGCTTTGCCCTGACCGGTTGGGTGCGGCATCAAACGGGCACGGTGGAAATGCTGCGGTTGGGAGGGTTGCTGCGGACCATGCCGTTTGTTGGCTCGATGATGATCCTGTGTTTTCTGGCCGGGTGCGGGGTGCCGGGTTTTGTTAATTTTGCGGGAGAGTTGGGAGTGCTTTTTGGGGCTTGGAAAGGGACAGTGTATTCGTTGCACGGATGGGTGTTGGCGGCAGCGTGGGGCGGATTGGTGATTGGAGGCGTTTACATGATGCGAGCGATCCGGTTGGTGTTGCACGGAGAACCCAAGCGGGAGTGGGCCGACGTTTCCGATGCCACCTCCGGGTGGCGTCGGCTCCCGTTTGTTGCGCTTCTGGCGGCGCTCGTTTTGTTCGGAGTTGCCCCGGGAATCCTCACCCGGCGAATTGAGCCGGCGGTGGTCGCGATTATTAAAATGGCAGGTCAGCGCGCCCAGCCGGCCGCTCCACTTGGCGCAACTGCGGCGATGCAACGTTGAGCTATTTTCCGAAATGAATTCCGGACTGATTTCGATCGAACTGGGCGTCGGCCTATTGGGTCTCCTGGTGTTGATGGCTGACCTGTGGATTGCGCCGGCCAATCGGCGCTATCTTGGCTGGGGTGCGGCGGCGGCATTAACCTGTTTGTTGGTGTTTGGCCTGGGCACTCTCGCTCCGCAGTCGGGAACCGGCTTTTCCGGACTCTACGTCGTTGATCCGCTCGCCCGGTTTTTCAAGGCGTTCTTTCTGCTTTCGGGTGTTGTGGTACTCCTGATGACAGTGGAGTACGCTGACCGGCTTGCGGTCGGGTTATCGGAATTCTTTGCGCTGACCTTGTTTGCGGTTACCGGGATGCTGTTCGCCGCGTCGGCCAACGATCTCACGATGATGTTCGTTTCACTCGAGTTGATCACGGTCACGTTCTATGTCCTGAACAGCTTTCAACGCGGCAAACTGGCTTCGATTGAAGCCGGTGTGAAGTATCTGATACTCGGGGCGCTCGCTTCCGCCTTCATGGTGTTCGGGATCGCTCTGATTTTCGGCTCGGCCAACACCACTCAGTTCCCTGAACTGGCACTCCGCCAACGGGAGCTGTCGGGCTCGCGGATCTTCCTCACCGGGCTGGCACTCGTGCTCGCCGGTCTCGGATTCAAGATCGCCGCCTTTCCATTTCACGGCTGGGCGCCCGATGTTTACCAGGGGTCGCCGGCTCCGGCGACGGCCTTGCTCGCCGTCGGTTCGAAGGCGGCGGGTTTTGTCTTACTCTTGCGGCTGCTGTTGGGCGCCGTGCCCCAAATTGCAGCAGAGTGGCGGGGGTGCCTTGGGGGCCTGGCGGTCCTCAGTCTTCTCTACGGGAGTTTGTGCGCGATTCCGCAACGGAGCGTGAAGCGGCTGATGGGTTATTCGAGCATCGCCAACGCCGGATTCCTGCTCCTGGGGGTGGCGACGGTCAGTCCGGCGGGTTCCCTGGCAGTCCTCTATTACATGGGTGCCTACTGTTTCACAGTTCTGGCGGTGTTCACCGTGCTATGCGTCGTGATGAATTGCTCGGATACGGATGACATGGCGGACCTCGCCGGCCTGGGTATCCGGTCTCCGGTGCTCGCGGCGGTGATGACATTGGCGTTGGCGTCGCTGGCAGGTGTGCCACCGCTGGCGGGATTCATCGGGAAGTTTCTTATACTTCGCGCGGTGGTCGCGGCCGGTGCAACCCATCCGGGATATTACGGGTTGGCGGCGGTTGCCGTGCTCGGCGCCGTGATTTCGCTCTACTACTATTTCGGAATTGTTCGGATGATGTACTGGGGGGGGGAACCCCGGGAGCGGTCAGGAATCGCCCTAACTCCCGGGGCGGGCATCGCTCTCCTCGTCTGCGTTGTGGGAATCTTGTACTTGGGCATTGCTCCGCACGGACTGCTTCAACTCTCCGCGGATGCCATCGCCCCGCTTCAGCCATCAGGGGCTGCCGTAGTTCTTTCGGAGCACCTCGGCGTTGTAACTTCGAGTGGTGCCAGCCGCTGACCGAATCTTGAGCGAGCTTTTAACGAACTCGACTACCACCCCGGTGTAACCCTCGATTTCCACGTGCTTGCCATAGGCACATTTTGGGAAGTCCGGCTGTCCTGCATAGGCATTGATTGGTAGAATGGAGGCGGTGAAGTCAGGGTCGGAAACATACGTGCGCTCTGGACGGGCGGGCCTCTCCTCGACGGTCCCTCGCCGGATCGCCACCGGGCGATCGTCAGCCCGCGCAGTCACCGCGACGGCAACCGGCTCCGGGCGGACCTCGGGCGCGAAGAGCACTTTGAGTCGATTGACGTTGAACCTCTGCGTCATCCCCTCCGACGGGCGTACTTTGATGGACTGGGCGATAATCTCCACAACGACACCCGCAAATCCCTGGATGTCGATATACACGCCATACGCGCAGTGCGGAAAGTCTTCCCGTCCCGCCAGCTCACGGATGGGCTGGGGCGTGCCGGAAAAATCCGGCGCAGTAATCACCGGCCGCTTGGATGTCGGCGGAGTGGCTTCGTTGCTTGGTTCCGATTGAGTTGGCGACGGCATGAGTCTGTCATCGTCCCCTCACTCCGTCGGAATGGCGAATGGTATTTTTGTGGAATTACGAGGATTCCGCCGTTGGCAGGGGATTGGCTGGTTTCGCTGTTCGTCGGAACGCGGCATACCGGGTCGGAATCCCCTGGGCATTGAAGGCCGCTTCAAAATCGGTTTTGACGGCCAGGAGCTCGGCGGGTTCCGGTTCCGGGACAAAGTCACCCCGCGCGCATGCCGCGGCGAAAACCTCCTGTATTTGTGAGAAATAGCTGGGTTCATCCGTCCGGAAATAGACCCGGCCACCCGTTGACAGGGCCTGCGCCGCGAGGTGGCTAAACAATTCATTTACGAGGCGCCGCTTCCAGTGACGCCGCTTGGGCCAGGGATCCGGGAAATAGATGTGGAGGGCGGCGAGGGATCCCTGGGGAATCATCCATTGGACAACGTAGCTCGCTTCCAAGCGGATGACGCGGATGTTGGCCAGGCCCAGGCGCCGGGATTTACGGTCGATTTTGCGGAGTCGGCCGAGCAGACGCTCGACGCCGATGAAGTTTATTTCGGGGTGCAAGGCCGCGTATTGAGCGAGGAAGGAGCCATCGCCCGAGCCAAGTTCCAATTCGACCGGGTGGTCGTTTGCAAACCGGGCCGCGAAGTTAAGCCGCTCAAGAATGTTGGGCAGCAGCCGGCACGAAGGCTCGGGTGCCATGGCTGGGGAGTCGACCGATCCGGTGGGAAGGTCAGGCGGCGACGAAAAGGGCGAGTGCGGCGGTGTAAGCATGCAAGAAAGTCTGATGGCCCGTCGGACCGATTTCGCCATTGGCAAAAAATCCGATGAGGGGCAGGGGGCCGAGTTGTTCCTGAATAAGACCGGAATCCGGGTTGGGGCGGCCGAAGTGCCGTGCCCCACGGCCACTGCAGCAACAGAGAATCCCGCCATAGATCGAATGTCCGGTCAACCGCGTCCGTGCTCGGGCCAGCAATCGCCCGAGGTCTTCCGTCGCCGCCGCGGGATCGCGTCGTTGGAATTGGATTGTCTGTCCGGCGCGGGGGAGTGCCCCGACTGCCAGGATCCCCTGGCGGGGATCGGCGCCGAGGAGATTACGGATGAGGAAGTCGCCCCGGCCAAATTCATCCTGATATTCGGTCCCAGCCAACCCCACAAACAGATGCCCCTGCGATCCGGCCTGCTCCTCCTTCGGCAAGGAATTGAACGTCTCGACGAGGACTTGGTAGGCGGGTTTATTGGCGATGGTGTGAATGAAATTTCGTTCCGCCCGGGTAATGGTCCACGGCTGTCCAATGGGGGTGCACCCTTGGGACACGACGGCCTCGATCCGAATTTGACCTCCGACCGCCAGAGCCACGACTCCGGATTCAAGCACAGAGCCGTTCAGGAACAAGGGCGCTTTGGTTGTAATTCCGCCAATGGTTGTGATTCCCGGCTGCGACTGGTTCCAGGATCGCATCCACCGGTCCCCATCGAGATCGGACGGGTCGGCCAAGACGATCCACCCTTTCAAATCGGGCGGGGAACGCGTTATCGCCGGGGATGTAGCATCCTCCGGCGTGTGCAGTTGTTCAGGGGTAAAGTGGTGGGCATCGAGTCGGGCGCCGGGAAGATGAAAGAGGCCAAGGACCAGGCCGCCTTCCGTTTCCTCCGCATTGCAGACGAACTGCCGGCTGGTCGCGCCGACGAGCAAAGGAATGTGGGCGTGCACTCGGAGGATCTCGAGGAGGTCCGTGGCGTGCGCCGCCAACGCGGGACTGGCAAACAAGAGTCCGACGCTCACAAAGGGGTGCGGCAGACGGGACCGGAGACCGGCGGCCCACTTAGCGAGCGCCGGCTCGTCCCATCCGCCATTCCAGTGTCCAACAACCGCATGCGGATCGCGCATGGGGCGAGGCTAGCGCGGGCGCGGGCGCGGCGCTTGGAAAAAGATTATTTTCCTACCCGCTGCGGCCGTCTCGGTGGGTCATTAAGCGACCGACCGGTACAGCGAGATAAAATCGGCGGTCGTAATTGCTCGGGGATTGAACCCTGCGGTCCACTGTTTTGCGGCGTCGTTCGCGAGTTCCGGGAAGACCTCGCTGCGAATGCCGCAGGCTGCGAGTGACCTTGGAATACCGGCTAGGTTCAGAAGTGTTTCAAGGGCGCTGACCAACAACTGAATCGCCATGGGAGTCGACGAGTGACTGCCAGCGAGGCCGGCTTGGACGGCAAGTTGGGCATAAATCGCCGCGGCTGCCGGGTCGGCGGAATTAAACCGGATTACGGAGGGCAACATCAGACCTACGGCGGTACCATGGATCACATTGAATCGTGCGGTCAGGGGATTCGCCGCGGCGTGGGCCGCTCCGAGCATGGAATTTTCGATTGCCAAACCACCGAAAGCGGCCCCCAGGAGCATGCGGCCGCGGTTCTCGATGTCGGTGGGTACGGTGAGCACGGCTTTGAGCCCATGCAGGCACAACCCGAAAGCCTCGGTGGAGTACAGCGTGGAGATCCGGTTGCGCCGGGTGGAGACGGCACTCTCCAGGGCGTGGGAAACGGCATCCACGCCGGTGGCGGCCGTGACCCGGGCCGGTAGCGACAGCGTGAGTTCTGGGTCGAGCAGGGCAATTCGGGCGGCGGCCTTCGGATCAAGGCAGGCCATTTTCTGATGGGTCGTAGCGTTGGCGATGAGGGCCGCACTCTGGCACTCGCTACCGGTTCCAGCGGTCGTTGGAACTGCGATGAAGGGCAACATGGGATGCGTCGCCTTTCCGACTCCCCAGTAGTCGCGCATCTCGCCGCCGTTGGTCAGAAGAAAATTGCATCCCTTGGCGGTGTCCATTGAACTGCCACCTCCCAATCCGATCAAGAGGTCCGCCCGACCTGCCCGCGCACTGGCCACGCATTCGTCGACATCCCCGGTGGTGGGATTCTCCCGGACGCGATCGTAGCGGAGAGGGGTGATTCCGGCCTTGATCAGAGATTCTTCAGCTTTTGACGCATGCCCGGCGGTCGCCAGGCCCGGGTCTGTCACGATGAGCGCCCGCGTTCCTCCCAAATGCCGGGCAAACTCACCCAAGCGGGCGATTGCGCCGGGCGAAAAAACCAGGCGCGTTTGGGGCGAATGGTCAAATGCCGTGATCGGCCCGGGTGAATGGAAGTCCATGCAATCCAAAGAAGACGCACGAGGCGAAGGGAGTGTTCAAGTCCGAAGTTGCGAAAGTAGTACTTGCGTTGCGGTTGGGACGGCTTGGCGGCGTTGACGGCACTTTCAGGCGGAACACTTTCAGTAGAGACAACCGAGCTGATTGTTCGCTAGAGTCGTCCATCGTTCACCTAGTCTGGACTCCAACGGACTTTTTGACCCTCCTTTCTGGACCGCTCCGAAATCACGACTTTTCAAAATGAAGGCCCCTAGCAAGCGCTCCGGCATTCTCGCCGGCGGCAATTGGATCATTGACCAGGTCAAGATCATCGACACGTATCCCGCTCCCGAGCAACTCGCCAACATCAAAAGCCAGCATCAAGGCACCGGCGGTTCCCCCTATAACGTCCTCGTTAATCTCGCAATCCTGGGAGCCGGTTTCCCGCTGGCCGGGGCAGGATTGGTGGGGAAGGACTTTCTCGGAGAACAGATTCTTGCCGACTGCACCCGTCGCGGGATCGATATCCGGTGGTTGAAAGCGGCGCCGAACATGCCGACGAGTTACACCGATGTAATGACCGTCTCGGGCACGGGGAAGCGGACGTTTTTTCATCTTCGCGGTGCCAATGCTCATTGGGATGGCAAGGATTTGGATTTTGCCAAGTCCAAGGCGCGGATTTTTCAATTGGGCTACCTCCTTCTACTCGATCGCCTGGATGGACCGGACAAGTTACTTGGCACCCGGGCCGCGAGGTTATTGTCGGACGCCCAGGCCGCGGGGCTAAAGACCTGTGTGGATGTGGTCAGCGAAGCGAGTGACCGGTTCAAGGCGGTGGTGACGCCGGCGTTGAAATTTTGCGACTACTGCATCGTGAACGAGTACGAGGCAGGATTGACCACGGGCTTTCGAATCCGCAAGGACGGGGTGCTCGACACCGTCTCCTTGCGGCATGCAGCCGGTGCCATGCTGCAGTATGGTGTGAAGGAGTTGGTGGTCATTCATTTTCCGGAAGGTTGTTTCGCCCGAACCCGTGACGGGAAGGATCATTGGCAGCCGTCTTTGAAGGTTCCGGACAAGGGGATTGCCGGGACGGCGGGCGCTGGGGATGCCTTTGCTGCAGGGGTACTCCTTGGTCTGCACGACGGTTGGGACCTGCAGCGCTGTCTTCTGACGGGTGTCTGTGCGGCGGCGGCCTGTCTCAGTGACCCGACTTGCACGGGTGGGATGAAAACGCTCGCGCAAGTCGAGGCCCTGAAGAAGAAGTACGGCGTTCGCCCGCCCCTCGAGCCCCACGACGATTAACCTGTGTTCGAATGGGCGTTTAGTACGTCACCCGCACCCGGTAGAAACGATGTTCAGACTCCGGCGACGGATCAATCACGGTTGCCGTGGGGCTGTTGGTCGCCGGGATGTCGGCGTAAAGCGTCTGCCAGACCGGTGGGAATTCCCCCGTGAACTCGACCCAGTTGGTTAACCCGTTGACGACATTCCAACGGATCTGGCGTTGCGTTTCGAATACGGTGGTCACCTGGACGTTGTGACGGGTGATGTCGGCGTAGACCACACCCGTAAACAAGTTCTCGACTTTTGCGCCGGGTGGCCGGTACAACGGAATGCTATTCAATGCGGGGTCAAAAGTGAAGTTGACAATAACGTTGATCGGGTTATCCGTCGGGACGCTCCTCATAAAGGCACCGATGTAGTCGAGTACGCCCATCCCCGCCACGACACGCCCAAAAACGGTATATCCTCCGTTATTAAAATCCAGACCTTGGTCTTGCCCAGTTCCCGGATCGATCGCGCTGTGGTTGTCCTTAAGGTTGAAAAAAAACTGGGAAGCGGCGCTGTCGGGGCCACCGTATACGAAGTAGTTGGTGCTGACCGGGGTGAGATTGGTTACGGAACCCACGATATTGGTGACGTATTCCACCACCACGTTGGTACCGTAGGGCTGCTTAGCCATGGCGATTGTTCCAGCAATGTTGCTGAGCATAGGCCCGACATCGAATTCGTTCGTGATCGGAGGAAACGTGGGGGTCGTCCAAAATCCGGAAAAAATTCCGGTGTTTCGGCCCGGCAGAGCATAACCTCCGCCTTGTAGAACGGTACGCTCAACGAGTCGGTGCAAGAACATATCTCGATACAGGCCAAAGTCGACGTACTTGAGGAAATTTTGGACGGTCCCAGGCTTTTCTTGGTCGTAGAGTTCAACCTGTACATCGCCCACCGCGGTGCGGAACTGAATGAGAGTTCCAGCCTTGGCGGTAATTCCCAGCAACAAAAATCCAAGTATAATCAACCGTGTTTTCATATTCCGATTCGTTCTATTTCCGAATAACCCGTTCGATCTGTTTTCGCAGTCGTCCGTTGTTTGCGTTTAATCGATACACGTGATCCCCGGGAAGGGGCTCACACCAAAACTCCCCGCCGGCACACTCCACAATCAGCCCGCCTGCGGCAATGTCCCAGAGCCGGACTCCGGGCTCAATGTAAGCATCGAACCGCCCGTCCGCCACGTAAACCAACGCCAATGCAGCGGAGCCCATCAGACGCAGCTTTCTTACCTGGTGGGCAAGGCGACCGATCGCGGGCAGCATGGAGTTCAAGGTCGCCTCGCTCTTTGCGAAGCCTACAGAAATAATCGCCTCGTCGAGGCTACTCCGCCGGCTTGCCCGTATGGGCCGGCCGTTCAGCCGGGCCGGTTTTCCGCGAATCGCCGTGAATTCCTCCCCCAGAAACGGATCGTAGACCACGCCGACGTCGGTGCGAAAGGAGGCGTCACAGGGCGTTGCCGCGATGCGGGTTTGCAGGGCAATGCTCACGCAGGCGTGGGGGATCCCATAGGCGAAATTAACCGTGCCATCGATCGGATCCACCACCCATCGCGTCGCCGCCCGCAGTGACTCTTCGTCGATGCCCTCTTCGCCCAGAACGGGCACCTCGGGAAAGGCGGAGGCCAGCCGACGGGTGATGAGTCGCTGGCAACGGACATCCAG
This sequence comes from Akkermansia muciniphila, assembly GCA_945861565.1. GTDB lineage: Bacteria > Verrucomicrobiota > Verrucomicrobiia > Limisphaerales > UBA9464 > SIBK01. Next base: position 5,327 of record CAMAUY010000002.1, on the reverse strand, counting down.
GTCGAGTTTCAGGTCGTGGTGGGTGGATTCATTGACCTTCTTGGTTCGTCGGAGATTGCGACGCATCAAATCGCCGGCGGCGTGGGCCGCTTCCGAGGCCGCCTTGAGCGCGGCGGCAAGTTCGCTTGGTTTCATCCGCAAAGGGGGCACCCTAACGGAGGATTCGATGAAAAGCAATTCCGGGTGCACCCGGACCGTCGATGGTGCATCCCGAAGTTGTTGGTAGAGGGTTGTCGCGCTGCGACAACCCCGCCTGCGTCCAACGGGCGGACCGGGCCGCTGCGCGGTTCGTGCCACGCCTGAACGGCGCGGGGACGCCGCAGCGCGGCGTCCGCTACCGTCTCCAAAAACTTCGGGATCCACGGGACCCGCTGGCTTAGGACAGTATCTCCTTTCGGCTCAGGAGCCGGGTGTCGAGTTGGGTCTTCTTCTCGGAAAGCAAGCCGCTTTCCGCAGCCACCATTGCTTCCCAAACATCGCCTGCCTCGTGCAGTCGGCCGACCGTGACGTAGTCGGCTCCGGCCCGATACAGCGGCTCGACATCCGAGAGCAATTCCGCTGGAGCGATGATTTTGGCCTCCGGATTGAGTTGCCGAAGCTGCCGCACGAGCTTGATGTTTGAAATTCCTTTGAGGATGGAGTCGGGCACTGTGCAGACAAGGATCTCCGCCTTTTCAATTCCGGCGTGGACGAGCGTGTCCCGTTGGCTGATATCGCCATAAATAACCCGGATCCCGCGCTGTTTGAGGCCTTCGCGCACCTGGGGGTTGAAATCTACCACCGCCAGATGGTCCAGCAGTTCGGGTGAGCGGCGGGAGATTTCTTCAAGCAGCGAGGAAGCTGTTCGAAAAAAACCGAGCACCAGGATACGGGAACCCTGGGCGTGTCCGGATTCGCCCCCGCCGTCCCGCGGATGAAAATGGGTCGTTGAATCATCGAGATCCGACAGACCCCGCAGCTTTAGCCAGGGGATGGCTGTTCGGACGAGTCCGTCTGATTTGGCCATCGCGAAGGTGCTGAGGGCCGCCAGCAGCACGAACGCAAACGATGCCAGTCCAACCGTCGCCGGATCGCCCAGGTGGTTTTTGTCCGCCCCCAGTTTCAGGACCACGAGGGAGAATTCACTGATATTGGCAAGACTGATGGCGGGCAACAGGCTCATCCGCAGTCCCTGGTGCATTCGGTACAGAGGAGTGAAGGTTGTCACCACCCGACTCACTACCGTAAATAGGGCAAAAATGATCGCCCAACCGAGCAGAGGAAGCGTGGGTACCGGGATTTTCATTCCGAGACCGACGAAAAACAGGGTCACAAAGAAATCCCGAAGGCTGGTGACCTTGGCGGTAACATCCAGGGCATACGGGAACGTGGACAGACACACCCCGGCAATCAGGGCTCCCATCTCCCGCGAGAGATCGAGTCGTTCCCCGATCTCGCCGATGAAAAAACACCAGGCGATGGCGCCCACCAACACCAATTCGGGCAACCGGGCGACCCGTTTAAAAATGGGAGGCAGGATGTAGCGACTGACGGCGAGGGCGGTGGCAACCAAGACGCCGACTCGGAAAATCGACATCAGAACGATGGAAATTTTCAGGTTGTCGAGGCTGGGTTGGATGGCGAGGAAAAGGATTGCGAAGAGGTCTTGGACCACGAGGACACCCAGAGAAATTCGGCCTGGAAGCGTGTCGAGCTCCCGCTTTTCGTAAAGCACCTTCACAATGATCACCGTACTGCTCATCGACGCTGCCACCGCCAGGTACAGGGCGTCCCATTTGCCGCCACCCAATGGAAATCCGAGGAGGCGAAATCCGATCACACCCAGGAAGAATCCGCCGAGGATTTGGGTCAGCGCGGTCAGGGTGATGGGTTTGCCGGCGCTGATGATTTTCTTCAGATCGATTTCGAGACCGATCATAAAGAGAAGGAAGATCAACCCGAGCTCGGCGATTGTTTCAATCGATTCCGCCTCCGTGACGGCGGCAAGTCCATTCGGACCGAGGAAAAAGCCTGCCACGAGGTACGCCAACATCACGGGCAGGCGAAACTGTTGCGCGACCACCCCCAGCGACCAGGCGGCAACGATGCAGAAAGCGATGTCGCGAAGCAGGTGATGCATGCCAGCCTGAGGCTACCGACGGACCTTAGCGGTCAGAAGCGGGAAATTTCATGCCACTCCACTCTCCCATGGGGTCAGTCAATGGTATTGTAGTATTCGACGTCTCTCGGATGCCGGTCAGTGGGTCATCGCGTAGAAGATGATGTTGACCCCCAGCGGGTAGGCAATCTTTTCGGAGAAGTTGTGGAAGTAGTAGTCGCTTTCGCCCTCCCGCTCCCAGCCGTCCGCCGTATCGGTATTGTGCAGTGTGAGCACCATGAGGCGCCCCTTGTCGTCGGCAATTCCCCGGTGATGGACTTCTTTGCCGTCCTGCCGTTCCCAAGTCACGCCCGTGTACTCACTCCGAATTCCCAGTCCGACGTTGGCATTTTGGTGCTTGGCTTTAATCTCAAAAACGCCGTGGTAGAGGGGATGGTCCGGCGGCAACTCGAAGAACGAACGCTCGGGGAAGACCTGTTTCATGACGGCCTCGCAGTTCATCCATTCCCGTTCGCCCCAGAAATCGTCCATCAGCAAAAAGCCACCGTTGAGAAGGTACTTCCGAAGCGCCGTAGCCTCCGGTTCCGTAAAGTGAAGTGCCCCGGGCGCGGAGGCGAAGAGGAACGGGTAATGAACCAGATCGACATTGGTCGCGCGGAGGAGGCGTCCGTCCGGATCCACCATCAGCGAAGTCATTTGTTGTAATCGAAAGGAAAGGTTCAGGTCGCTGTCGGGAAGATCGGTGGTCCACCCGCCGGTGTGTCCGATGGGGCGGTGCATGGGGTCTTTGTCGTAGCGAAGTCGGGCGAAGGTGAACGCCTCCTTCTCGAAGCCGGCGGCGTTGGTCCAATTCGGTGTTCCCGTGCTGCGCGTATCGACGGCCCGGGCGGTGCGCGTGTCCTCACTGACACGAATCTCTCCGCCGCCCTGGAATCCGCCCCATTGCGCCCACGTGGAAAGGGCCATCGAGCACGCGAGCGCAAGACATTGAAGAAACCGGGACACGAGCCACTTATCCCAGGAAGCGGTGCAATTCTCAAGGTGTGTGTTTTTCCCCAAATCCGCGGATAAGGAAGCCGCGAAGAAGAACCGCGGATGAACTCGGATTGACGCGGATAGAAAAAGGCCTGGAATCTGCGTCGATCGGCGTTTATCCGCGGTTCCCACTCCCCTTTCGTCGGTGGCGACGAATTCAATTCTCATGGCAAGCACTGTCTCCGGGGAAATAGGGCTGCGTGCCTGTGTTCAATACAGCATATATAACAACTGCACGTGGAAAAAAGGCACCGTCGAGAGCTTTTTCTCTCATTTTCAGACTCCTATCCGCGGATCAGGGTTTTCGGTAGGGGCGTATCCCGAAGTTGTTGGTGGTGGAGCACGACCTGAGAAATTCCCAATGTGAGGTTCCTATCGTGGCAGCGGCGTCCCGCCGCTGTTCCGGGCAGAGCCGAGACGGCTCCACCACTTTACCAGCATTACCATCAATCTCGGGATGCGCCCCATGAATTGGGACCGTGAACCGAAGCACCACTTCAGTTCACATCATTTAAAGGCCATTTTTATGAATGTTTCTGCCTGTTTTTGCATTTTGTTGTTCCCATTTTTGTGACTATGTGTCGTGACTATGTCCCTGAAAGAGTTTCGCCATGGCCAATCTGTTTAAACGTCCTACGTCCCAATTCTGGTTCGCCTGCTACCGCAATCGCCACGGTCGACAGATTCGCAAGTCGACCAAGTCAACGGACAAAACCGCAGCTCTCAAAATGGCACTCGAATGGGAGGGGGTTGAGAACCTGGCCAAGCATGGCACAGCCGCCCTGTCGCAGTTTCAGCACGTCGTCAACCAGGTCGCCAAGGACGTCATCGGTCAATCGTTGCCGTCGAAATCGATCGAAGTCTACCTGCAAGAATGGTTGGAAGGCGTCCAACGGCGGAATGCCGCAACGACGTTGGAACGTTACCGGCATGTCGTGAACGGGTTCCTCAAATCGCTCGGCCCGGCGGCAAAGCAATCCGTTCGTGGGGTGTCGCCCATCCACGTCGAGCGGTTCCTGAACGGGCGTCTCGATCAGGGAGTTGCACCCAAGACAGCCGCCATTGAGGTCACGATCCTCGGTGTGGCCTTTAGCCGAGCCGAGAAGTTCGGGGACCTGGATCGCAATCCCGTGCCGGCGGTCGCCATTCCCAAAATCGTCAGCAGCGAGCGCGAGCCATTCACCATGCCGGAGGTCGAGAAATTGGTCGCCGCCACCGGAGACCTCGATTGGCAAACCGCCATACTTCTGGGCGCCTACACCGGGGCTCGTCTGGGAGATTGCGTCGCAATGACGTGGGATCATGTCGACGCAGAATCCGGATTCCTGCGCTATCCACAAAAAAAGACTGGAAAAATGGTCGCGGTGCCAATCCATCGACGCTTGGTCAGCCACCTGCATCACCTCTCGGAGCAACACGTTCTCGGGTATCTCTGCCCGTCCCTGGCGTCGAAAACGCCGAGCGGAAAGCACGGATTGTCGGAAGTCTTCAAGCGAATCGTGAAGCGCGCCGGAATCGATCCGATGATCGTCCAGGGAAAAGGCAAACAGAAGTTCACCAAGCGAACCTTTCACAGCCTCCGACACGGATTCATTTCGGCACTCGCGAATTCCGGCGTTTCCGAGGAAGTGCGGATGAAGCTGACCGGCCATGCGTCATCCGACATGCACAAAAAATACACCCACCTCAGCACCGAGCCGCTGAAGCAAGCCATCGACGGGTTGAACTGAAATCGTTCCGTTCCGCTGGGAACCGGTGGTGCCCAGCCAGCACCCGGGCGCTTCCGTCAAGGCTGGCCTCCTTGGTCGCCAGGGCTCTTTTCTCTGTCGCCGGATGACGCCTGCAAGCTAGCCCGTGCATCGACCCATTGCCCGCCGCATCGCCTCTGGACAGGACGACATTTCTCTGACCTAACGGGCGCCGGCTAGCTTTTACAGGGCCTTTCGTGATAGCATTCTACATTCAGACCTCAGTAAAACCGGCAAAATTGGTTGAGAAGATGTGGAAGTTCAATTCCCTGAAAAGGAGCGAAAAGCGGGGTCGGGTCGAGGACCGATTGGAGGAGTTTTTGGCGGGCTCATCCGCTGAAGGTTAGCCCACCCTGGAGTGCCGCGGAGCGGGGCGCGGTTTGGGTCCGATTGAGCCTGAACTTCCGACTCGGGCGGCGTTACCCTCGGGGGCATGTTTACCGAGC
>CAMAUY010000001.1 GCA_945861565.1 Akkermansia muciniphila | reverse complement strand
CGAAGCGCAAGAAACCGCGACCTGGCCAAATTCGAAAAATTCGCCACCACCCTCAGAAATTTCCGACGTTTACCGGCTCACGAGCGGCCGCTAATGCCCAACTTCTTTGACCAAATCTGAGTGGCATTGGGCATCCTGCCGGCGAGCCTGCAGAAAGGACCAATACCCGCCGGCAGGATGCCGGCGCTCCCAGGTTCATGGCCACAACTCGCGTCCATTTTGGAGGTTTTCGCTACCCATAAACCGACTCCATTCTGCAATTCGAGGACGAAGAACGAGTGCGATGGACGAGGACGATTTGAAGGCCCATTCCGGCGCTTTCGTCCTTCGTCCCTCGTCCTCGTCCTCGTCCTTCGCCCGTCGATGCCGACGAAGCGCACCCCTACCTATGTACCGGGATGCACAAAGCTCGGTTCTGGGTGTCAATTCATCCCCTTTTTTGGAAAACTTTGCTACCCATGAAACCCTCCCTCCTCACCTTCACCCTGCCCTCTCCGGGTGCTATGCGCCCAAAGAGCGCTTGATTACGGCTTCATGCCTTCTCAATTCGATCGCCAATCCTGACCTGTCCCGCCTGCAAGACCTGGGCATTCACGCCACGCAGGCGGAGTTGGCGGCCCTCGGGTGAGTTGACAAACTTCAGCGCATCCACGCCGAAGCGCTTCGAGAACTTGGAGCAACCCAAGTGCGGTTCCGCGGAAATCTGTAGGACAGCGTCACCAATCTTCAGCCGCTGGCCGATGGGAAGGTTGGCTTCACTCAGGTCTAAATCCACGAGCAGATTGTCGCCCGCGAGCGGCCAACGTTCCCGTGTGCCCGCGACCGGCCCGAGGAAGCGCGTGTTCATGAGCGTCAGTTGCGTGTCGGGATTCGGTCTGCCGTCCGGCAAGCGCCGCGTGTTGTGGCCCGCCCATCGATCACCCACGAGTCCCGATTCCGGCGTTAATTGCCCCGCATCCGGCAACTCGCGCCGTTCCCGGTCGGGCCGCACCACGATGGCGACGACCGTCCCGGCATCGGCGGGCGCAGTCCGCGCTACGGGCAGGCAGGCTGTGAGTTCCGTTTCGGTGAGGTGACGTTCCGTATTCACGGAGCGGAATGATTCACAGCTTCTCGACAAAAACCAGTTCGTTGTTAACCAGCAGTCCGCCACGGGCGCATCCTGAAGTTGTTGGAGAGGGTTGTCGCGCTGCGACAACCCCGCCCGCGTCCAACGGGCAGACAGGGCCGCTGCGCCGGTTCGTGCCGCGCCTTGAACGGCGCGGGGACTCCGCAGCGCGGCGTCCGCTACCGTCTCCAATAACTTCGGAATACACGACTCGGGATGCACTGCCTGAAATGCATCTTGTATTCCTTCGAGCCCAAGCGGACGGAAGACGCAACTAGCGGATCTGCATTTTTCATTTTCGCAGCGACCCGAATGTATCCATGAAAAAAGGACTCCGACTTTCCATCGTAGGGTTTGCCGTGCTTGGGCTGATTCTGACCACCACGTCCATTTATGCCCAGCGCACTGCTGCGGGAACGGCTTTCCTTTTCAAAACATTCGTCATCCTGGTCGACGTGACGGACGGCGGGGCGGGTTACGTCACTCCCCCCACCGTGAGTTTTATCGGAGGAGGTGGTCAAGGAGCGGTCGCCGTCGCAACGATCACCCAAGGCGTGGTCACCGGCGTTACTGTCACCGATGCCGGCACAGCCTACACCTCCACCCCAGGCGTGGTATTTTCAGCCCCGCCGCCGCCCACCACTCTGGCACTGCGCTTGGCCCCATTGCTGACGGTGGTCGGCGCGCCAAATACGCTGGTAGAGATCCAGTACTACGACAGCCTGGGCGACACAACCACGTGGCTCACGTTGACCAATGTCACCCTGACCGGGAGTCCGTGGGTCTGGTGCGACACGGGAGCCATCCCTGGCACGCGGTTCTACCGGGTGATTGATTCGCCCATCCCCGCAAATCCTGACCCCGTCCGTCTGGCCTGGATCAATCCAGGCTCGTTCATCATGGGCAGCCCGGCCACAGAGCAAGACCGCAATCCGTACGAGGTCAGTGAAGGTCCGCAAACGCAGGTAACACTGACGCGTGGATTTTACATGGGTAAATATGAAGTGACCCAGGGCGAGTATGCGGCGCTAATCGGAAATAATCCCAGCTACTTTCACGGGGACACCAATCTGCCAGTGGAGACGGTGAATTGGAATCACGCCACAAACTATTGTGCAAAGCTGACGGCGCGTGAGGTGGCCGCCGGCCGGTTGCCGCCGGGTTGGAATTACCGCCTACCCACGGAGGCGGAATGGGAATACGCCTGCCGAGCTGGAACTACCACGCGATTCAGTTTCGGGGATGATCCCACGTACAGTTTGGTCGGACAGTACGCCTGGTATCGCGACAATGCCAATAGTCGAACCCATCCCGTCGGGACAAAGCTGCCGAATCCTTGGGGTTTATTCGACATGTATGGAAATGTCGCCGAATGGTGCTTGGATTGGTATAATACTATCTATCCAGGCGGTAACGTTGCCGATCCACAGGGTCCGGTGTCCGCGTCCGATCGTTCAATTCGCAACAGCAATTGGGAAGGCTCAAATATAACATTACGTTCCGCACAACGCATTGGAAGGTCCGCCAACCACATCTGGTTCAGCACCGGTTTCCGCGTGGTCCTTGCCCCCACGCTGCCGTAGGAGATTCGGATTTATTCCAACCGCTGGTTTTAGTGTGAGTTCACGAGGTTATATTTCAATTAATTCATGAAAAACGGGTGCCGACTTTCCATTATAGGGTTTGCTTTGCTTGGGTTGATGCTGACCACGTCGCCCACCCACGCCGAGCGCACCGCGGCAGGTACGGCTTTCCTTTTCAAAACCTTCGTCATCCTGGTCGAAGTAACGGATGGCGGAACGGGCTACGTCACCGCGCCCTCCGTGAGTTTCATCGGCGGAGGGGGAGGGGGAGCCGTCGCCGTCGCGACGATCACCAACGGCGTGGTCACTGGCGTTACGGTCACCGATGCCGGCACGAACTACACTTCCATCCCCAGCGTGGTGTTTTCGGCCCCACCGCCGGCTACCACTCTGACGGTCCGATCGGCCCCGTTGCTGACGGTGAGCGGCGCATCACATTTGCCAGTGGCGGTGCAGTACTTCGACAGCCTGGGCGACACCAAGCACTGGCTCACGTTGACCAATGTCACCCTGACCGGGAGTCCGTGGGTCTGGTCCGACACCGATGCTTTCCTTCCCACGCGGTTCTACCGGGTGATCGATTTGCCGATCCCTGCCAATCCTGACCCCGCTCGCCTGGCCTGGATCAATTCCGGCTCGTTCACTATGGGCAGCCCGGTCACCGAGCAAGATCGGAATCCTGAAAACGTCAATGAAGGCCCGCAAACGCAAGTGACGCTAACGCGTGGATTCTACATTGGAAAATATGAAGTGACTCAGGGTGAGTATGCAGCGGTGATCGGAAGGGATCCCAGCTACTTTCACGGGGACACCAATCTGCCGGTGGAGACGGTGAGCTGGAATGACGCGACAAACTATTGTGCGAAGCTGACAGTGCGCGAAGCGGCCGCCGGGCGATTGCCGGCGGGTTGGGTCTATCGGCTGCCCACGGAAGCCGAATGGGATTATGCGTGCCGGGCTGGGACCACAACTCGATTCAGCTTCGGCGATGATCCCACGTACAGTTTGCTGGGGCAGTATGCGTGGTATCGCGACAACTCCGGTAACCGATCCCATCCCGTCGGAGCAAAACTGCCGAATCCTTGGGGTCTGTATGACATGCACGGGAATGTGATCGAGTGGTGCTTGGATTGGTATGATGCCCGCTATCCGGGCGGGAGCGTTGTCGATCCGAAGGGTCCGGCGTCCGGGTCCGATCACACCCTCCATTCGGGCGCTTGGGAAAGCGCAGGCGCAGCGGCGCGATCCGCGTACCGTGCGGGACTACCGGCGAACCAAATCTGGTGGAGCATCGGCTTCCGCGTTGTGCTCGCTGGTGCCCAACCTTAGAGCCTTTGGTCTCTCTCTCTGCAAACGATCCTTGTTTCAGGGCAAAGCACGACAAAATGCCCCCCGCGGTCGAGGTATTCTTGATTGTTCTCGATGATCTTACGGGCATGGACCCACGCCAAGATGACGGTATAATCGGGCATACGTCGGCACAGTTCCGATGTTGGCACAATCGGTATGCCGTCGCCGGATGAATACTTTCCGACCTTCTGCGGATGATCGTCCACAATGTACTCGATGGCACCCTGGAGCCCCAATTGAGCGATCAGGGTCGGCCCGCTCCGGGCGGCGCCAAAGCCGGCAATCCTTGCGTTGGACGCCTTCCACTCACGCACGAGCGCGACCGTGCGGTCGCGCAATCGGGCGAGTCTTGATCCAAAATCCCGAAGTGTCTGGAGCTTGTCCAATCCACGTTCCGATTCGAGAGCGAGTATGTGCGATACCGAGTTCTGGACATTCCTCGTCCCTCCTTTGAGTTGGACGGTGCCCACGATGGAGCCGTGTTGGATGGGAACCCGTTCCACGTCGATCAGTTCAAGGCCGTGCCGGTCGAAGAAGAGTATGAGCGCTTTGACCGAGTGATGGCTCATGTGCTCGTGGAAGATGGAAGCAATGAGAACGCGGTCGATAATATCGAGCAAGTATTGCGCCTCGAAAACAAAGATCCCGTCCGGGGCAAGCAACGTGCGGATGCTTTCGGCGATTTCGCCCATATTGTCGGCGTGGGCGAAGGCGTTGAACATGCAGACGACATGAGCGGGGCCGCGGTCTGCCCGGATTTCCTGGGCCAGAGCGAGCGACATCAATTCGGGATACGTCTCGATCCCTGCCTCGGTCGCCTGCCGGGCAATTACTTTGGCGGGATCGATGCCGAGTACCCGATAACCGGCTTGCTTAAAGGGGCGCAGAAGCGAGCCGTCGTTACTGCCAATGTCGATGACAAGGGAACCTGGCGGCGGTTGTTGGGTGCGAATAATCTTCGCCGCCACCTGGTTGAAATGTTCGGGCATGCCATTGGCATCGCCCGAGTAATAGGTGTAGTTCTCCCAGAGGCTTTTGGAATCGACAACATCCAACTGATGAACGTGGCCGCAGTCGGCGCACATATAGAGATCAACCGGATACCGGGCGGCGGAACGCCCGATCTCGGGATCGTCACAGTAATTCTCCGAAAGCGGGATGGGCTCCAGCTTGACGACCCGTTCGACATTGGGCGAATCGCACAACCGGCAGGTGGTTCGATGGAAAACCTGTGCACTCATAGCAAAATCTATTCGACGATGTTCACGCTTCAACGGTGAGATCGCTCACAACATCGGCAAGTTTTTGCGGGTGGATGCCGGTGAGTTGAGTGGTTCGGGTCATGCCCAAACCACTAAACCGGGGTTTGAAGGCGATATGAATCCCTTTCGCCGTGGCGGTGGTCGGTACGATCAAGCCGGGATCAAACCCAAGTTTCTCGGCCAACGCCAAAGCCAAATCGACGTAGCTCACGTTGTCAGCTCCAGAGAGGTGAAGATCGCCCGGTACCCTCTTTTCACCGAGGATGGCGAGAGCTTCCCCGACGAACTGGATCGACATGGGCGCGAAGATCAAATCGGAGAAGGGTTGGACGGGCTCGCCGCGCCGCCACGCCTGGAACCAGCTCGCCAATGGGGAGGTGCTCGGATCGAGAATTTTGGTCAGGCGGACGATATTCAACCGGCCCTCCGCATCGAGTGCAGAGGCGGCCTTGCGGACGGCCAACTCGCTTCGGTGTTTCTGAATCGCGTATGAAATCTTCGGGTCGTGCGGATCGTCCTCCTGCGGCCACGGACGCTCACCACCAAAAACGGAGTTCGTCGAGATGAAGGTGACAAACAGGCCCTGGTTCAAGAGGGAAGCGATGGTGCGAGGCGTGAGCTCGACATTAATTTTGTAAGCGAGCGGATCCGTCTCGCATCGATCATAGTTTGTCGCGGCGGCCACGACAAAAGCGTAGCCGACGTCGGGCGGCGCAATAAACGGATCCTCGCTTTCGAAGTCTAGAAAGACGCGCCGGTTAGTCACTGAATCCCTACGGCGAGTGGTGCCAAAGGCGGTGTGACCCCTCCGTTCCAACGCCCGGAGCAGACCGCCCCCTACGAGGCTGTCCGCTCCAACCACAAGATAGGATGCACGAACCGACATGACTTGGGCGCTAGTCCGGTCCTTACTTCTTCCCGCAGCACAGAACGAAGAGGTAGTGCGACATGGCGTAGAACCCGGTGTGCAGAACCTCGTCGTTCATGGAAAAGAGGAAGACATGATGAAAATACCTCTCCATCAGAGCTTTGAAGTCCTTGGCCGACTTGCAGTTAACGTGTCCAGCCTTGCTCGGAGGGGAGGCATACACTTGGGACTCAAGTGACGGCATGCCGAAGATCAGGCTGCCGTTCGGTTTCAAGGACTGGAGGGCATTGCGAATGAAGAGATCCTCATCGGAGGGTCGAATGTGCTCCAGCACGTCGAGGGCATAGACGCCGGCGTACTGTCCCGGAACGGGCCCTTGCAACATGTCATGGACGTGGACATCAAGCGGCCAGTCGGAATCAGCTCGTTGTTTCAGATCGTCAATAAAGACTGCGTCAAAATCGACGGCAGTGACATGTCTGACTTCCTGCTGAACCATTCGAGTGCCTAAGCCGTCCCCACAACCGATCTCGAGGACGTGTTCGTAGCCGGCGAACATTTTCGCAACGAACTTGTACCGGGCTAGGATGAAAAGAAGGTGTTTGGGATCGTCTGTCCAGACTTGGGTGCCGCGCAACCCCATGCTGGCCAAGCCTTTTCGGTCGCGGATGTCGAGGCAGTTCTGATATTGGGGCTCTTTGGTCTTGGGCTTTGTCGTTTCAGCCATGGGAGTTGATGTCTAGGGGTTCTGATGTCATTGGTAAAGCCTTTAGGCAGAGAGGGAGGCGAGCTGTTCTATCAGCCGTGCCCGATATCCGGCGACTTCAGGGGCACCCTCCTCCGGAGCCCAAAGCGCATATTCGGTTTCTTCTTTGAGGAACGGTCCACGGGTACACTCGTAAAAGACCACGTAGTCGGACCACACCAACTGGGTGTGATAGACGGGATGCGTCACCCGGTAGATAAAAGGTTGATCGGGACCGCGGCCCAACCGTACCTGGCGGGTCGGTGTGCCATCGTCATCGAAGAAAACCGCGGAGACGTCGCCTTCCAGAAGATGGAACGATTCTGGTTTGTTCAGGTGCCGATGGGGGCGGATATAGACCGAGCCTGCCAGAACGATCAACATCTCGTGAACTAATTCCGCGCCTTCCCGGTGAAGGCAAAGCCGGGCCCGCTTGAGAGGGCTGCTATCGGCCGCTTTCTTGAGGTCCGCGATGATGCCGCCATGGACAAAATCCGGGCTATCACCCAAGACGAAGACGTTGCTAGTGCGCTGAAGGATTGGCATGAGTGGGCCCGGGGTCTTTGAATCAGGCGCGCAATTGTGCCCAGGCAATCGGGCTGCGGGGATAGATGCTGGCAAAACGGCCGCCGTTGTTGGTGTAGTCCTTGTTCTTTTCCATGATGACCTTCTCGCTGTCCGGGCTGGCGGCGAGGAGGCAGAGTGCGGGACGTTCGGCGTGGAGACGGGCCGAAGGGACAATCGGAAGTTGGCAACCCGGCAGATGGAGTCCGGCCTTGCGGGGATCATCGTCAATCACGCAGGTAATCAACTTCTCCAAGCCGAGGAGATTGATGAACGTGGCTGCGCGGTGGCCGGCGCCGAAGATCACCGTGGAGCCCCCGTTCTGGCGTATCGAATCCAGTGCCTCGCGGCAGCGGATACCCAAGGGTTGCCAGCCCTTTTTGAATCCGGCGCCCAAGACAAGTTCCTTTTCCAGGGCGCCATTCACGGGAGAAAGAGCTGTCTGCGGCGGACGGTTCGCCACGATTGCGATGAGACAATCTTCCAGCGTGTACGGGTAACGGATGACTTCGAGCAGGCTGGTTTCGTACGGGTGAAAGGCGCGGCCCATCGTGCATTCGGTGAAGTAGCAAACATGCTCCTCCCAAACGGTGCCAAAATCGAGGTCGCGAAACGTCTGTTCGCTGTCGGGCACTTCCAAAATGAAGATGCCTCCCGGCCGCGCCCACGCTTTGAGAAATTCCAGAGTGCGGGCAACCGAATTGGAATGTTCCAAGAGGTGACGGACCACGATCACTCCCGGGGCTTCCCTGTGGTCGCGGAGTTTTCCTGCTAGTTCCAGCGAGAGGACATTCTGGATCGATTCCATCCCCGAGCCCGGTTCCAGGATTCCGAGCTCGTCCAGCCGGACATTCCATGTCTTGGAGAAACCACTCCTTTCCAGGCGGGTGAGGACCGGTTCGTCCTTATAGCTCAACCCGGCGATCAAGGTGTCCGACCCGACCCCGGGCAGAGCCGCGATGCGTTCGCACAAATCATCCAGGTGCCGTTCCGGTTCCTTGTAGCTGATCCATTCGAGCCGGGGACGGACCTCATCGCTGGGCCACGGCCGGGCGAGTTGCAACAACCCATCGGAAGCGCACTGGGCCAGAATCAGCGGGTGATGAAATTCGTTCCGGTCCGGCGCGGCCAGATAACGGTTGCAGACCGGTTGAGGTCCAAAATCGATCAGGGACTGCAAGGGGGACGCGCAAATCTGGCAACGGCTCATAATGATTGAGAAAGACATTCCGGGCTTATGGCACGACCACGTTCAAGCCCAGGGGCAACCGGGCCAAACGTACCGCCACCTGCCCAGCCGCGGGTTGGGGCAACGCGACAAAAACCGTCGCCCGAGGTGGCAGATCTGCCGGCGCCAGAATGGGGCGTCCCATGTGCGTCCGGCCCACGCGATTTCGGTCCTCGTCCACAAAAAATCGCGCCGCAGCCCCGGTTTGAGCATCCAGCCACGTCGCTGCAATGGCGGTACCAAACAGACCAAAATCAGCCCGTTGCTTCAGCGGTTCGATTTTGGCGACGATCTCATTGAGGCGCTTCCATCCCTCAAACACGTGCACAGACTCCGATTCCGGAAAAGCAACCGATCCGGTCCTTGCAGGTCCGGCAACCCCTCGCGCCACCACGCTGATCTCTTTGGCCACCCAGGAATTCGTGGCGTGCAAAACCTCGAAGCCGGCCCCCTCCACCAACGCGGCCAAGAGTGGTGGCGAAAAATGCGAGCAGTGGTCCGCCACGAGCAACATGACAACGTTTTGCTCGCAGTCAGGCACCTGAACCACCAGCAGGCCGTCCGGCTTGAGTTTCCTCCGCACCCGCTGCAAGAAATCAAGGGGCGATGGAATATGCTCCAGCACGTGAATCAGCGAAATCACATCAAACGAATCGGGGATTTCGTTGACATCACAGGTATAAAAATTCTCGACCCCGGGGATGCTCTCGACGCGTGCCCTGCAATTCTCGCTTACTTCTGAACCGCACAATGACCAGCCGGGAATCAAACGGCTCCAAGCAGAAAGGAATGAACCGATGCCACAGCCAATGTCCAGCAAGCGTCCCTTCAGAGGCAACGCACAGCCACCGCGCAAGGCTTGAATGAGTTTATCCGAGCGGGGTTGCCCCGCGCCGCTTGGATCGCCGAAAACGTTTTGTTCCACACCGCAGCTTTGATGATAGATGGTATAGTTCGCGTAAATCTCAGCTGCCTCCTCACTCCACCGTGGCACGACCGGCGTTTGCACCATTCCACACGCCGCGCATCGGGCCAGACTACCGCCTGGCGGCCACGGTTTGCAGTCAGAAGTAACGCGAAAAAAAGATTCATAACCTCCCGCTAACAGTAGAGCCGGCTGGCCGCAACTGTGGCAACGTGCAGATAGGGTTTCCGGGCTGGCCTTGTTCATCTAGAAGTTCGCTCTGCGGGATAGGAGTTTGGCTTGTTGACGCTCCGCCGTTAGGCATATTCGGTTCGTGGAATGCGATAACTTGCGTTGACACTGCCCCGGTCAATCGGCAGTGACAAGGGGTTAATGAAGCATGATTCCCAATGATAAGCGAACTGTCCCGGGTGACTAAACCATGAACCGCGCCGTTTTTCTCGACCGCGACGGGGTGCTGATCGAAGACGCCGATTTGCTCACGCAAACCGAGCAACTGCGAATCCTGCCCGGCGTCCCCGCGGCGTTGTCGGCACTCAAGTTCGCCGGCTTCCGACTTGTCGTCGTCACCAACCAACCCGTAGTCGCGCGCGGCATGATTACCGAGCAAGGGGTCGAGGCAGTTCACGCCGAACTGGCCCGGCGGATCATGGCGCAGGGCGGGCCGGCCATCGATCGGTTCTACTACTGCCCGCATCACCCGGACGCAACGTTGCCCCAGTACCGCGTCGCGTGCGAGTGTCGCAAACCCCGGCCCGGAATGTTTCTCCAAGCCATCGCTCAGTTGAAACTCGACGGTCGAGCGAGCTTTACCGTGGGCGACCGCCTCACCGATATTATCGCCGGCACCCAGGTCGGCTCGCGCACCGTGCTCGTGGAAACCGGCAAACACACGGAGCTTCCCATCACGACGAGCGACCCGATCGATCTCACAATCAAGCCCGAGCACACCTGCCGGGACCTGTCGGCGGGCGCCGCCTGGATATTAGGGATCCAATGAAAGTGATGGTTCTTTGTGCCGGCCATGGCACACGACTCGGCGATCTCACACGAGAGTTGCCCAAGCCCATGTTACCGCTGCACGGCCAGCCGTTGCTCGCCTACCTGCTTGGCCACCTGCGCTCTCAAGGATTCAACGACGTCGCGGTGAATCTCCATTTCATGCCGCAGATCATCCGCGACTGGTTCGGAGATGGATCCCGCTGGCAGATGCATCTCACCTACTCCCAGGAGGAGCGACTTCTTGGCACCGCGGGTGGCGTCAAAAACGTTGAGCCGTTCTTCCGTCCGGAGGAATCTTTCCTCGTCCACTATGGGGACATCCTGACCGATCAGGATTTCGGTGCGATGGTCCGGTTCCATCGCGAGCGCAAGGCCCTTGCGACCCTGCTGATTCACCCGCGCGCCAAGTCCAACAGTGCCGTCACACTGGAAGCAGACCATCGCATCAGCGGTTTTCTCGAACGTCCCACCGAGGACATGCGAGCCGACGTGACCACGCCCTGGGTCAACTCGGGCGTCACGATTTGTTCACCCGAAATTCTCGACCACATTCCGCCTGGCCAACCCGTGGATTTTCCGCGCGACGTCTTTATCAAGTTGGTCGGCACCGGCCGGCTCTATGGCTTCCCTCTCTCGGGCTACCGATGCGCGATTGATTCGCCCGCGCGACTCGACGAGGCACGAAAAGCGCTCACGGAAGGACGCTGTAATGTCCGGCCCTTAACCCGGCTGCTATGATTTCGAGAAAACTGCGTCCGAAACCAATCCATTTCCTGCGGGGCAGATCACGAATTGTGGCCACGCTCACGGATTCCGTTTCTGCGAACGGTCCATAACGACATACGCCAGGGTGCCACGCTTTCGTTGATAATAAAGGTAGTCGGCTGAGACGTGCCTTGCCTGCGACCAGTCCACTGTGCCGAATCCCTCGGCGCAATCCGTTAGCCCCTTGGGCGGGGTCGCCGATTTTCGGAGACTCCAGACGAACGCCAGATATTGGGGGGCCGGTCCCAATTCATCCATGCTTTCAGTGGTGACAACCTGCCGCGGTTGCAATGCGAGCCGCAGGTTTCCAGCCAACACATGATCCTGAGTCACGACAACGGTCTCGGGCTTCAGGCTGTCCTTCATTTGGGCGGCGAGGGCCGCATACGGAAAGTGCAATGGCTCTTCGTGGCGCAGCCTCTCACCGAACACAATTCGGCCGGGCAGGAGGACGAGCACGACTCCGGCGACGAACAGCGAGCATCCGACCAGCCATTTCAACCGGCTTGTCTCCAACCGCGGACGCACCTGTGTCGCGAGGAGGATGGGCACCACGACCAGGATGGCCTGAAACCAGCGTCCACGAAAATTGGTGATGTGAAACAGGATCACGCACAAGGCTACCAACGTCATAATGATGGCCAGCATCCGCGTCAGCAGGGGCACAAAATCAGCGCGGATGGGGATTTCGACCGGAGACTTCCTGGCCCGAAAAAAGACGAACCCGAGAATCCCAACCACCGGTAGGACGAAACCAACACTAGCGACGAGTAGGTTGATCAACCCGCGCGCGGTCGTGCCCACCCAATGTCCGCTGTTCTGGACGGCAAACTTCGACGAGGATGAGGAAGCAACCTGCCAGTGATCCACCATCCACACACCGTGCGGTAAAAAAATCATCACGCCTATCACCGCCGCCATTAGCATCTTCCGATTCAAGATGGCGCCGCGCAAATTCTTCACTGTGAGCGCGGCCAACAGCAACCCGCCGAGCGACAGCAAGAAATTATACTTCGAGAGACTCCCAAGTCCGATGCAAATGCCGAACGCGAGATAGTCGGACCGCCTCCGAAATTCCACCGCTCGGCAGAACAACGCGAAGGCAGCGAGCGCAAAGACGCACGCCAGGACCGAGTGGGTGAGGTCACGCTGCGCCTCCCAGCTAATCTGCGGGATGAACAACATGGAAGCCGCCGCCACCAGTCCGCACGGGTGGCTGCGCGTGATAAACCGCGCATTCCAGTAAGCCAGCGCGTAAATCAAAAACAGCAGGAGGTTCTTGAGCAGCGCCAGCGAGAAGATCGAGAGGCCAAACGCGCGGAAAAAGAGTTTCTGAATCCAGGTGTACAGCGGCGGCTGCGGGCCGTAGCCCAAAGCCCACTTCTGCGTTAAAATAAGCTGCTCCGATTCATCCAGATGCGTACTGGTCGAAATGAGCGTGCGCACGATGATCTGAACGACAAAGTAAATTGCCAAGGCCAAGAACAATTGCGCCTGAGTTGGACACCAAAGATTGGGCCCAACCGATTGGCCATCTCCCGGGCAAGTGCTTCGAACCTCTGCGCTCACGGAATTTCCTGGATTCGGATCCGGCGGTACTCCATCTGGCCCCGATCTCCTTCGAATCCTATGGGGCCGGTTGGCGGAAGTTTCAGCGCAGCTTCCAATACCTCACCGTTGCAGAGGCAATGGGCCACGCCGTCTTTCACCGTCACTTCAATCTCGTTCCATCCGCCCGGCCGGTAGTTCTTCAAATTCTTGTAAGGGCCGGCGAGCGGATAATCGCGGCACTGCAATTGCCGGCCACGGAGGAAAATGCCGCTGTCGGAGTTGGGTGCGGCGCGGAACTCCAGCCGCAAGACAAAATCCTTCGAGAAGTCTTGCAGGGTCGAAATCTGCTGGATCCTCCGCCCTTCGGCCACCGTGCCAACAATGAGCCGACCGTTTTTCTCCACAAACCGCCCGTCCGGACTGCTCCGTTGGCCGTCGAAACGAATCGGGGTCGTGACGATGGGCCAGCCGAGGGCACCGGGATCCCGGGCCTGCAATTTCCGGGCGGACTCCTTATCCGCGTCGGACGTGGGCCGGAAGCCCCAACCGGTGAGGTCATTGCCGTTGAGCAAGCTGACAAAACCCGGCTCGGGCGTGAACGTGTACGGCTCAGTTTCCAAGAGACCGAGCGTGGCGAAGTAGAGACGCATCGCGGCAGCCCACTTCGCATAGCCCGCTTGATTCAAATGCAGCAGATCGGGGAACTCTGCCGGCAGGGCATCCCCTGTTGCGTCGGCAAAGAGCGGCCAGGTTTCGAGCAACATGATTTGCTCGAAGCCTTTCATTGCGGCTGCCAACAGCTGATTTAGTTTTTTGATCTTGTCCGCTGGCCGCAATTTGGCGGCCGAACTCGGAAAGACCTGGCAAAGGATGATCGGCATTTTCGGGTCATGTCGCATCATCTCGGTGAGAATGAGTTGCACGTTGGCGGCCACGGTTTCGGGGTTGGCTTGTTCTTCAAGGTCATTGGTGCCGATGAGCAGCACGACCGCTCGCGGATGAAGCGCGAGCACATCCTCCTTGAGGCGAATCAGAACGCCCCGGGAGGTATCCCCACTGATACCGCGATTGGCGATTTTCACACCCGGAAACCAGGCGCTGAAATCTTCACCCCAGCCTTGAGTGATCGAATCTCCGAGGACCACCACCGCACCCTGATCCTGCTCGGCACGTGAGGCCCAACGCGCGCGGCGATCTTTCCAAAGACTTCGAAACCAGTCGAAACGCCGAATCGGTCCTTCGCCGGGCAACCCATCATCGGTGCTGGGAAGATCAAATCGAGTTACGGGTGGAGCGGGCTTGTCCTGCGCGCGTGGCGCAAATTCACCGAGCGTGAATGAGAGCGCAAGCAGGACGACACAGAGGGAGGAAGAGGATTTCATGAGGCGCAATCTTCGCAGACTGAGGACGAGTCGCAAGACTTTGGAAATCGGCCGATTGATGGTCCTAAGAACACGGGTTCCCGAATATTGAAGCCGAGGGTAACCCTTCGAACGTTCCGCAGGCGCGTCGGAGGACGACCTGCCAGGCAGGCGACCCGAGGAGCAGGGCGGTTGCACGCCGGCAAGTAATTGATTGTTTGCTCAAGGAAATGCTGGACGAGTGAGAATTCGAAGCGGGTTCTCTTCTTTCGGATCCCAAATCCGCGGATAAGGAAGCCGCGAAGAAGAACCGCGGATGAACTCGGATTGACGCGGATAGAAGAGGCCTGGAATCTGCGTCGATCGGCGTTTATCCGCGGTTCCCACTCCCCGTTTGTCGGTGGCGACGAATTCAATACTCATGGCAAGCACTGTCTTCTGGGAAATAGGGCTGCGTGCCCGTGTTCAATACAGCATAGATAACAACTGCACGCGGAAAAAAGGCACCGTCGAGAGCATTTTCTCTCATTTTCAGATTCCTATCCGCGGATCAGGGCGGATCCACGCCGGTTGACAATCCAGAGGCGCGGATTGAATCTGGAAACGACACCTCAGCGAGATTACGTTCTCCGAACGGTACCGAACCATTCATCGCCTGTGCCACGCACAATTTCATCTTCGGTGTTGCCAAAGGTTCTCCGAACCGCGATTTCGGTTCCCTCCCATCGGCTGGGTATCTTGGGTCGCGTTCTCCGGACAATTGCGCATCTCGCTCGCCTGGCCGTATCGCTTTGCATTCCACTCGCACTGCCCCTCCGTGCCGCGGAAAAATCCGGCTCCGTTCCCACTCGGCCTGCCCCAGAGATCGCTGCCGACTCCACCGATTCGAAGCCGCAATCGCACTGGGCGTTCAAGCCCGTAATTCAACCCGCAATTCCACGTCCAACGCCATTCCTCAATCAACCCGCCAAAGCGATCGACCGGTTCATCCAGCAATCGCTCCAATCCGCCGGACTGACTCCTTCAGCCGAAGCGGACCGAGTGACACTGACCCGGCGCCTCTGGCTCGTCCTGTTGGGCCTACCGCCCACACCGGAAGACGTGCAGGAATTCGTCACCAATCCCCGGCCCGACGCCTTTACTCAATTGGTAGATAAAGTCCTCAGCAACCCGTCCTACGGCGAACGTTGGGGGCGACATTGGCTGGATGTGGTTCGCTTCGCCGAGAGCAATGGATTCGAAACCAATCGAGAACGAACCAGTGCTTGGCGATTCCGCGACTATATCATCGCGGCATTTAACGAGGACAAACCGTACGATCAATTCATCCGTGAGCAGATTGTTGGCGACGCCTTGGGAATCGATGTCGCCACGGGCTTCTTGGTCGGTGGCCCCCTCGATATCGTGAAGAGTCCCGATCCCGTCCTCACCGCCCAACAACGTGCCGACGAACTGGATGACATGGTCAGCACCACCGGAACCGCGTTCCTTGGACTCACCCTGGGATGTGCACGGTGTCATTCGCATAAATTCGATCCGATTTCTCAGAAGGAATATTACTCGATGACGGCGGTATTCTCGGGGGTGAAACATGGCGAACGCCCCCTGCCCCCTTCTGCCACTCAAGCCGTCGAGATCGCCCAACTCGACGCGACGCTGGTTCAGCTTCAGAGGCAATTGGCCAAATTCATCCCACCGGCCCTTCCCGCGTCTCCGACGCCTGCGGTGCGTGCTTCGTTGCGTCCCGCGGTCAACACCATCAAGAACGAGGAAATCCTAAATCCCATCAGCGCTCGCTCGATCCGATTTACGATTCTTGCCGCCCATCAAGGCGAACCCTGTATCGATGAACTCGAGGTCTGGGCCGGTGACCGAAATGTCGCCCTCGCTACTAACGGCACCCACGTCCTCGCCTCGGGCACACTGCCTGGATACGAAATCCATAGACTCGAACATATCAACGACGGAAAGCAGGGGAACGATCGGTCTTGGATTTCCAGCGAACCGGGACGGGGTTGGCTTCAATTGGAACTGCCCCGGTCGGAGAGGATCGATCGAATTGTTTGGAGCCGGGACCGGTTGGGCCGATTCAAGGACCGACTCATCACGCAGTACCGTATTGAAGCAGCGGAGCAACCGGGCGCCTGGGCCGTCATTGCCAGTTCTGAGGATCGTGAACCTTTCCTCGATAAACCTCGAATGCCCCACCCTTATCAGTTCGACCTCTTTTCCACCGCCGAAGCCGAGCAAGGTCGGGTGTGGTTCGCGGAGTTCGAACGGGTCCGAAAACGTCGCGAAACGGCAGCGAAAACCCCCACGACCTACTCCGGTAGTTTCCAACAACCGGGCTTGAGCCATCGTCTACATCGCGGGGACCCCATGCAGAAACGAGAAGCAGTCCCTCCGGGTACGCTCGGCATTTTTAGCCCCCTCGAACTCGCCTCCGATGAACCCGAGCAACGTCGACGTCAACAACTCGCCGCCTGGATTACGAATCCGGCAAATCCGCTGACCGCTCGGGTCCTCGTCAACCGAATCTGGCAGCACCATTTTGGAATGGGTTTGGTTGCGACCTCCAATGACCTGGGGCGAAATGGCGCAAAACCCACCCACCCGGAATTGCTCGATTGGCTGGCGAGTGAATTTGTCACCCGCGGATGGAGTATCAAACGTCTCCACCGTGAAATCCTGCTTTCGGCGACCTGGCGACAGTCCAGTTTACCGAGAACCGAAGCGTTGAAGATCGACGGAACCTGTCGATTGCTTTGGCGGTTTCCCCCGCGCCGGATCGAGGCCGAAGGAATCCGTGACAGCATCCTGCTTGCTGCGGGAAGCCTCGATTCCAGCCGCGGTGGGCCGAGCTTCTTCCTTCATGATGTGGACCGCGAAAACGTCTACCATTATCACCCCAAGGAAGATTTCGACGCTCCCGAGTTTCGCCGCATGGTCTATGCCTTCAAAGTGCGGATGGAACAGGACGGAATCTTTGGTGCGTTCGATTGTCCGGATGGCAGTCTGGTGGCCCCACGTCGCAGTATCTCGACCACGCCGCTACAAGCGCTCAATCTCTTCAATAGCCGGTTCATCCTGGGTCAAGCAGAACGGTTCGCGAATCGACTGCGCACGGAAACAGGCAGCGGGACCGCCGATCAAATTCGGCGCGCTTGGCAGATCACGTACAGTCGCGAACCCAGTCCCCGTGAATCCCAGGATTCCGAGGCCTTCGTCGTGCGCGAAGGGCTGCCGGCACTCTGTCGCGCGTTGCTCAATTCTAACGAGTTTCTGTTCATTCCATGAACCGGCCAAGTCCGACCGTTGCCCATCCGTTGCTGGATCGCCGCCGCTTCCTCGGGCAGGCCGGCGCGGGACTGGGTGCCATCGCTCTCACGCATCTGCTCGCGCGCGGAGGCCTTCTCGCAGCCACCGTATCCGGAAAGGAGTCGCTTCGACCCTCGATCGAACCGGGACGCCCCTATGCGCCGAGGACGCCGCATTTGAATGCTCGGGCGAAAAATGTCCTGATGATTTTCTGCAGCGGAGCTTGCAGCCACCTGGACACGTTCGACTACAAACCGGAGCTAATCCGCCGCCATGGGCAACCGCTTCCCGGGAGTGAGAAATTGATCACCTTCCAAGGCGAACAAGGCGCCCTGACCCAGAGTCCTTGGATCTTCCGGCCGCGCGGACAGAGTGGCAAAATGGTGTCGGACCTCCTCCCCAATCTGGGAGCACTGGCCGATGATATTTGCTTCATCCACTCCATGAAGGGCAAAACCAATACCCATGGTCCCGGAGAAAATTTCATGTCCACGGGATCCGCCCTTGACGGTTTTCCCAGCCTGGGAGCCTGGGTTACCTATGCGCTTGGCAGTTCCGATCAAAGCCTTCCCGCGTACGTCGCCATTCCGGACCCCCGGGGTAAACCGCAGAACAGTGTTAATAACTGGGCACCCGGGTTTCTTCCGGCGGCATTCCAGGGCACGGACTTCAACACGTCCCAACCGGTTCGCAATCTGCAGCGCCCGGCGTCGCTCTCACCCGCCGCCGATAACGCCACCCGAGATTTTTTGCAGCAATTGAATGGGCGCCACGCGGAGCACTTCCCCGGCGACACCGAACTCGCCGCCCGGATTGCGAGTTATGAACTCGCCGCGCGCATGCAGCTCACGATTCCGGAAGTTGCCAATATCTCCGGTGAGCCCGCTCACGTCCTCAAGCTCTACGGTGCCGATGAAGGAGGGTCGAAGATCTATGAAACTCGGGCGGCCTACGCCCGCAATTGCATCCTGGCAAGACGTCTGATTGAGCGCGGAGTTCGCTTCGTCCAACTCTTCAACGGGGCCTACCAAACCGGCGGTGAAGGCTTCAGTAATTGGGACGGCCACAAGGACATTCTAAACCAGTATAATGTTCATGGCCCCGTCCTCGACAAGCCCACCGCAGGTCTTCTTCTGGACCTAAAGCAGCGGGGTCTCCTCAAGGATACCCTCGTCGTCTGGTGCACCGAATTTGGCCGCATGCCTACGTTCCAAAAGGGCGCCCAAGGTCGGGACCATAACCCGGATGGATTTACCTGCTGGCTGGCGGGCGCCGGCGTTAAAGCGGGGTTCAGTCACGGCGCGACCGACGACTTTGGACACCATGCGGTGCACGATGTCGTTTCCGTCCACGATTTGCATGCCACCATTCTTCATCTGCTCGGTCTCGACCACGAACGCCTGACCTACTACCACAACGGTCTTGAGCGCCGCCTGACCGATGTCCACGGCCAAGTCGTATCTAATATTCTTGCCTAAGGAAACTTTTTACGGTGGCGGTGGCGAATGAGTCTTAAGATTAAGAAGGTATCCGACCCAAAGGATCGGTTGACCCCTTCCCCACCGCCCGCTGCCAACCTGGAGGCCGAGGTCGCCGCCGCTCGTGAGCGGGCGAAATTGCTGCACGATGTTTACTCGACCACGCTGGACGTGATGCATCACCGCTATTTTCGACGGGATGGGCCTGTCCTGCCTGCCCGTGCGATGGAAGATGTTTTTGAGGAAATGGCCGGGCTGTCAGGGATCTCTGCAAACTGGATTTCGGTGAACACCAAGGCGATGAGCATCAACCACGAGCCTAGGACTTCCTTTGAGAAGAAGGCTGCGACCGAGCTTTCCGCGGGTCAGAAAGAATACGAATTCGTCGGGAAAGGTGTGTATCGACGGGCCGCCGCCATTCCGCTGCGATCGAGTTGCGTCAGTTGCCATACCAACATGTTCACGGAAGCCCCTAAGTCGCCGCGCCTGGCCGGGTTGGTGATCAGCATCCCGCTTAAATTCGAGGACCGGGGCGCGCACGCTCGCTAGGGATATTCCCTACCCGGTGTCGGGGTTAACTCCAGTTGAATCTCTCGCATTGCCCCCAATTCTCGTTGGCACCCGCCTACCCGAATCTTGGTGCCGTTGAACACAACCGGGTGTGAACAAAAAGCGGGAAGGATTAAACAATGAATGCGAACGGACAATTGCTGGAGACCCTGATCGGTTCCGAGATATTCCAGAACTATGCGAGTGCCTACACGGAAGCCACCGAGATGCCGGTGACACTGCGCCCGGTCGAGACATGGCAACTGCCCCTGCATGGCAAACGCCGCGAGAGTCCCTTCTGCGCGATCATGGCGGAGAAGAGCCGCACCTGCGCTGCCTGTCTGCAAATGCAGGAGAGACTTGCCCAGTCCGCGATGGATGGCCCTTGCACGATGACCTGCGCCTACGGCCTCTGCGAGACGGCCGTGCCGGTGAAACTCGGCGCGGAGACCATCGGTTTTCTGCAAACGGGCCAGGTCATGCGGCAGAAGCCGACCGCGGCGGGTTTCCGGCGTACGGTCGCGAGAGCGCAGGAACTCGGGGTGGATATCGACAACGCGAAAGCGAGGGAAACGTACTTTGCGACGCCGGTCGTGTCGCAAAAGAAGCTCGATTCCGTGTCAAGACTGCTCACCATCTTTGCCGACCATCTTTCGATGAAAAGCAACCAGATCGCCTTACAATCGGCGAATGCGGAACCGCAGGTCATCGCGAAGGCGAAGCAATTCATCCGCGACCATCACACGGAGGATCTGTCGCTCGGGCAGGTGGCGTCGGTGGTTCACACCAGCATATTCTATTTCTGCAAGATGTTCCGGAAAGTGACGGGGACGACCTTCACCGAGTTCGTGTCGCGCACACGCATTGAGAGGGCGAAAAATCTCTTGCTCAATCCGAACCTGCGGATCAGCGAGATCGCTTACGAAGTGGGATTCCAGTCCCTCACACATTTCAACCGTGTGTTCAAGAGCATCGTGGGCGAGTCGCCCACCGAGTATCGTGGGCATCTGCCGAGGGCAACCTGAACGCGGGCTCCCCGGATGCACGGGGTGGCCTTGGCAGGTTCAAACCCAGCCGTCATCACCCGGGAGCAAGGGAATACGAATATGAAAGCATCGAAGAAAAGACATAAGATAGCAGCGCAGGACGTGACAAAGCCCGCGCAGACTAAGCCAACCCACGATGAGATTGCGCGTTGCGCCTATTCGCTGTGGGAGCAGCGAGGGTACCCTCAGAACCAAGAGCTCGAAATCTGGTTTCACGCCGAGGCCCAACTCCGGCAGGCACCCGTTGCAGCCGACGAACCGGTGTAAGATAAACTCTCCCGCCTTGCGAACCACCCCCACCCCCACCGCCAGTGATCATTCTCTGGCGTTTTCGGCGTGTCGGGGTCCGCGGGTCCGGGCATCCTCATTGGGATGAAAGCCGCCGCAGAGTTTACGAAGGAAGGGCCGTTGCTCGCCGCACTCAAGGAGCTCCAAGACGTGCGGGCGGCGCAGGATGAGCACTCGATTGTCGCCATCACGGACGCGTCGGGCAAGATTACGAGCGTCAACGACAAGTTCTGTTCCATTTCGAAATACTCCCGGGAGGAGTTGCTGGGTCAGGACCACCGAATCATCAACTCCGGCCATCACCCGAAGGAGTTCATCCGCGAACTCTGGACTACCCTCGCTCAGGGGCGGGTTTGGCACGGGGAAATCAAGAATCGAGCAAAGGACGGATCGTTTTATTGGGTGGACACCACCCTCTTTCCGTTTCTCAACGCGGCGGGCAAGCCGACGCAATACGTGGCGATTCGCACCGACATCACGCAACGCAAAGCGAACGAGGAAGAGTTGCAGAAACTCACATGCGACCTGGCCGAAAAGAACAAGGAATTAGAGGCCATCCTCTATGCCGCTTCGCACGATTTGCGGTCACCGCTGGTAAACATCCAGGGCTTCAGTCGGCAACTCACACGCGTCAGCGAAAAGACGCGGGCCACTTTGGTCTCGCTGCAGGCGAATGAGGTCTCCAACTCCGAACTCCGCGAAGTCTTCGAGGTTACGATCCCGCAGGCGTTGCGTTTCATCAACGCTGGCGTGGTCAAGATGGACTCGCTGTTGTCCGGCCTGCTGCGGTATTCACGCCTCGGCAGGGTGGCGCTAAACCCTCAACCACTCGACATGGACGCGCTCCTGGCCGGTGTGGTCCAGGCCCTACGATTTCAAGCGGAACAGGCCGGGGCGACGGTAAGACTGAACCCGTTGCCGCGCTGTGTCGGCGATCCGACGCAACTTGGCCAGGTGTTCTCCAATCTCGTCGACAACGCCCTCAAGTATTGCGATCCTGCCCGGCCTGGACGCATCCGTGTCAGCGGGCGAATCGAGGAGAATCGTGCCATCTACGCGGTGACGGATAACGGGATCGGGATCGCTCCCGAGCATCAGGGCGCGGTGTTCGAGATTTTCCATCGACTCGACCCGAACGCCACAGCGGGTGAAGGCCTGGGATTGACGATCGCGCAACGAAGTCTCGACCGGCAGCACGGGAAGATCTGGGTGGAAAGCCAGGCGGGAGCCGGGTCCACGTTTTTTGTGGCCTTGCCAGCATTTTTAAAGGGGTGCTCACTGTAGGGGTGCAAGACGCCCCGGTTGTGCTCCTCGTCGAAAACGATGAAGGCCACGCTCTGCAATGGAGACCAATGAATTCAGCGCTTCCACCGGGAACCCTGTCGACTCCGGACCGAACCCCCACTCTTCTGGTCGTTGATGACGACCCAGGCTTGCTTATTCTCATCGCGGGTGCGCTGCGCGCTGAGAATTGGAACGTCGCCACGGCTAGGTCCGGTGCGGAAACGCTGGCGTGGTTGCAAAATAATTCTGCCGACCTGCTTCTGCTCGACCTGAAGCTGCACGACATCGAGAGCCGGGAATTCATCGCCCGACTGGCCGAAAGTGGCCATGCCATCCCATTCATCATCATCACGGGACAGGGCGACGAGCGAGTCGCCGTCGAAATGATGAAACGGGGTGCGGTCGATTACCTGGTCAAGGATGTGAATTTCGTCGAGTTCCTGCCGACGGTTGTGCGTCGCGGGCTGGCGCAGCTCGAGCGGGAGCGCCGGCTCGTCAAGGCGGAGAAACGGTTGCGAGAGAGCGCCGAGCGCTACCGGCTCTTGGCGGAGATGGCCGGGACGGTTGTGCTGCTGCTGGGAAAAGATGGAACCATACTCGAATGGAGCGGCGAAGCCGAGCGAGTCTATTGCCGCACCGCGGCCGAAGTTATCGGAAAGAATTATCTGCAGATGTTTCTCGCCGAGGCCGAGCGCCCCGGTGTGGCGACGGAACTTGAGCGAATTTTCGCCGGAACCCCTACCGTGGGCTATGAGAATCCGGTCGCGACCCACACCGGCCAGAATCTGACGTTCCTGTGGAATGCGATGTTATTGCGCGACCCCGACGGCCACCCTCTGGGCGCGCTCTCCGTGGGGCATGACATCACCGAGCGCAAGAAGCTGGAGCAGGAGATCCTCGACATCAGCGAGCGCGAGCAGCGGAAGTTTGGGCACGACCTCCACGATGGCCTGGGACAGCGACTCACCGGACTGGAGATGTTGAGTCACGGACTGGCGGAGGATCTCAAAGGCCACGCTGTGGCCATGGCTAGGCAAGCGCGACGGCTGAATCAAGAACTCCGTGAAACAGTGACGCAAGCCCGGCTTATCTCGCACAGTCTCGCGCCGGTGTCGCTGGAAGGAGACGGGTTGATGCGGGGTTTAATCGGATTAGCCGCGAGCACGAGCCGGATTCCCGGGGTGGATTGCCGGTTCCTCTGCGAACCGCCGGTCTGGCTGCAAGATGTGACGGCGGCGACGCATCTCTTTCGGATCGCGCAAGAGGCGGTGAACAACGCGCTGAAACACGGTCAGGCCAAGAAAATCGATATTACGCTGGTCGAAACGGCGGCGGCGGTGGAATTGGTCGTGGAAAACAACGGCTGCTCCATCCCCGAGGTGCGTCGCGCTCACGACGGCATGGGACTCAATGTTATGCGCTATCGTGCCGAGGTGATTGGTGCGACATTGGTCATTGCATCGGGCAAGCGCAAAGGCGTGAAGATCCACTGCACGCTACGGAAGAAAATATGAACACGGAAAAACGCGCCGCCCGCCGAGCCAGATCGACATCGACTCGTTCGGGAACGGGAACAGCCACCCCTGTCCCAGCACGGAAACGGCAGATTCTACTCGTGGACGATCATCCGATGACGCGAGAGGGCCTGGCTGCCATCATCAACCGGCAAGCCGACATCATGGTGTGCTGCGAAGCCAGCAACCCCGCCGAGGCAATGTCGTTCCTGTCGAAATCGAAACCGGACATGATCATCACAGATATGACGATGCCCGGTCGCAGTGGGATCGAATTGATCAAGGACATTCACGCCATGCTGCCCGACATGCCGATGCTGATCCTTTCGATGCACGACGAGATGCTCTACGCCGAGCGGGCTTTGCGCGCGGGTGCGCGAGGCTACTTGATGAAGGACGCGGGGTCGGCCAAAGTGCTCGAAGTCATCCGGCTGGTTCTGAGCGGCCAGTCCTACGTCAGCGCCCAGATGTCGGCACGCGTGCTGGATGCAATCACCGGGCGCCGCCCGCGCGGTTCCACGTCCCCCATTGAGAAACTGAGTGACCGGGAGTTTGAGGTCTTCCGCCTGCTCGGCAGCGGCAAGAGCACCAAGGAGGTTGCCCAGGCTCTCAACCTAAGCACCAAGACGGTGGACGTTCACCGCGGCCGGATCAAAGAGAAGCTGCAACTCAAAGACGCTCCCAGCCTGATTCACCATGCGGTGCGCTGGGTGGAAACGCAGGCGGCAGCGAGTTGACGGCAGTGTCCGGCGGACGGCACCGCCTTGAAATAGATGAGGTCGACCGCCCTGACCCCCTGTCGGGAAACCCCGACCTCGATCCCAACCCACGATGGGGAATTAACGAGTGAAGGGCCGACATCAGCCTCTCTTGCGCACTTCGACTCCCATTCGGCTCAGCTTTTCCAGGGTTCGTCCGCGCCGTCGCAATGGCCACCACTCGTAGAGGTAGATTTCCAGTGGGCGCCACATCGCGACCCAACCCGCAATCGTGATGCCCTCCTTGAGAAAACTTCGGGCGGTCGAAAGATCAACCGAAACCAACAGCTCAAGAACGAGAAAACAGAGGATCAAAAACGTTAACCCGACGAGCAAGCTCATCCGTCCCTGCTTCATCAGGCGCTTGAACTCGAGCTGGTTGAGCCGTACCTGATACGTGAAATAGTTTCGCACCGCATTCTCGACGAGCTGTTGGGCGTCATGGCCATCCGGTGATTTCTCCAAATGGACGATCAGGTCCACCGGTTCCGAATGGTGAAACTCTTCGGCCCAACTCAGGATGAACTCGGCCGCGTCCGAATCGAGATCCTTCTCATGAAACGGCGACGGGTCCATCGTATTAAAGAGCTGATCCACATCGCGCAAGTTCAACTCAATGTGATGGATGCCAGGCATTTGTTCGTTAGTTTTAACCACAAGGCCGAGTAGTCAAAAATTGTGCAACATTTTCGTTCAAAGATCGCCATTCGCCTGTAGTGTCTATTCCTAATGGTATTGGCCTGCAATCGGAAGCAAGACGAGTTCTCGGTCGGCCCGGGTCCACGGGCTGTTGAGAACAGCTCGGAGGGCTCAGGCGCTCGCAGCATTGGATTCCCCCTGCATGCCGCCACAAATTCCGATCGCAGCACCCACGAAATGGCGGAACCGACTTCCCATGGACCGCCCCCTCTCCCTGCCCTCTCCCCCGCTCCGAGCGGGGGGCAGGGTGGCCCGCAGGCCGGGAGAGGAGGTGCTCTTGTTCATGGTCCCAATTCATGTCCATTTTTGGAAAACCTTGCTACCCATGAACCGAATCCATTTCGCAATTCGAGGACGAAGGACGAGGACGAGGACGAGGACGATTTGAAGGACCCCATTGCGGCGCTTTCATCCTCGTCCTCGCGCACGCCCTCGTCCGTCGATGACGACGACCCGCACATCGACCTCTGTACCGGGACGCACGGACCGCGGTTCAGGGTCTTAATTCATGTCCAACATTGGAAAACCTAGCTATCCATAAACTAGGTGGGGCCGACCTGCCGGTCGGCCGGGGAGGTCGATTCGTCCTTCTTGCCAAGGCGCTGGCGACCCGGGCGTCGCTGGTAGCGTTGTTCTTGCTACCCGTGTGGCAACACTTGTTGTTCTCCGAAGCAGGCTTCCATCATCTCAGGCCGACGTCCGTCGACTACCGGGCGAGCCTCTTATTGTTCGCCACGCTGACTCTTCTCGTCACAGCCCTTTTCTGGGGAATTCACAAGACCCCGCCCCGGATCCGGCCTTGGCTGGGCTCGGTATTTCTCTCCGGGATCCTCCTGCCGCCCCTGCATGAGCTGACGCGATTGATCGAAGGCCAGTTTCCCATGGCCCTATTGCGTACGCCCTTGTACCATGCGTTGCCAATAATTTTATGCCTCGTTGCAATCGCGACCTGCCGACAATCCTACTGGAAGCTGTGGCGGCTGATCCTGATTAGCCTGCCATTCACGTTGCTGATTATCGGCAAAACCGGTTGGGCGCTCACCCAATCCCATACAATTGAACCCACGTTCGGGGAGCAGCTACCTCAGTCGGCAACACCCCCGTTAACTAATCGCGTGGTTTGGATCATTTTCGACGAACTGGACTACCGACTAACCTCCCGCGAAAGACCGGCGTCGATTTCGCTGCCAAACTTCGACGCGCTGGCGGCGACCTCCTACCGCCTGACGAACGCCCAGTCCCCGTCAAGCAGGACGATGCTGGCGGTGCCCAGCCTCGTAGACGGCGTCGCCTACTCCGCGGCATTCCCGGTCGGACCCGCTCAATTGCGGCTTCGCGGGCCCGACGGCGTCGTGACCCAATGGGGTGCCCAATCCAATGTGTTTACCGACTGTCGAGATCATCGGGGACGCTCCGCGGCGATCGGTTGGTATTTCCCGTACCGAAGAATTTTCGGTGACGTGGTCAACTACACTTTTTGGCAGCCCAACTCTGGAGAGCGTTTCGTGGGTCAGGGGCGATCCATAATCGAGACGATGCAAATGCAGGTGCTCGCGGTTCTGCCGGTCTGGCGAAAGATCCTGCACGCCGACACACTGGCGAGCATCGAATCCGAAGCCCTGACGACCCTCACAAACGCCGCCTTCGACCTGTGTTTCATCCATTTTCCCGTGCCACACATTCCCGCGATTGTCGGTACACTTTCCATCACAAACCTGATGCCTCTACTCAGTGACCCCAAGGCCTACATAGGAAATCTCCACCGAGCCGACGCGTTGATGGGTCGCTGTCTCCAAGCATTGGAGTCAAGCCCGACTGGGCTAAGAACGACGCTCATCGTCTCCTCCGATCATCCCTGGCGGATGTCGAAAATGTTTGACGGCCAATCCGACCCGCGGGTACCGTTCTTCATCAGGTTCTCTGGCCAGAAATCTGGCCGGGACATCGGTACGCCGTTCGCAACGTTGGGAACACGTACGGTGATTCGAAAACTTCTGGCGGCTGAAATTCCTCTGCGAATGGAAACCTGGGGAAGTTACTCGAACAACGAAGCCGCCCTTGATACACTAGTGACTCAACTGATTACCGATATACCATCGCAATGAACCAAATCGAGTTCTTCCTGGCCTACATTGATCCCGGCGCGGGCAGTCTGATCGTACAAATGCTCGCCTCAACTGTCGTTGGAGCTGCGGTGTTGCTGCGCCAAAAACTGTTCAGTATCTTCCCCAAGAAGACACCCGCGAAGCCCCAAGCGGAGGGCGAGGTGGGGCCGAAGAGTGCGACGATCGATGAGAGCATCGATTGATCGGGATGCGGGGTCATTCCGCGATCCCGACAGTTGGATCTTCAACGCCGGTGATCGCATCCTTCGGAGGATTCCAAAGGATTTGGTAGATTTGATCGGGCGGCCCGATGTGGCCACGTTCCTCAAATCGGAAGTGACGGCGGGGCGCCTAATCGAGAGCGTCGCGGTCAGTGAACAAGATGCCGCCAAATTGGGCCTGGAGCCCGCGGGTGACGGCGGGGCCTATCTCTCCCATCCCAGGCTACCCTTTGTCAGCTATCCCTACGAATGGTCCGCCACCATGCTGACCGATGCGGCGCGCCTGACATTGGACCTGCAATGCGGCCTTCTGCCGCTCGGCGTCGAACTCAAGGATGCCACCGCATTTAATGTCCTTTTTAGTCAGGGGCGCCCGGTGTTTGTCGACTGGGGTTCGTTCCGCACACCCTTTCGGCCGGATATCTGGTACGCGCTCGGCCAGTTCCAACGAATGTTCCTGCATCCCCTGCTCTTAAAAGCCGCCCGGGGATCGACGCCCACGCAGTGTTTTCTGTCGAACCTGGACGGCGTACCCCTGTCAACCGTCGCCAACGAACTAGGCAGTCGCCGCATGTGGATGTCCCCTTCGCTGTGGCTGGACATTGCACTGCCCTACTGGGTCGAGTCCCGTAACCGCAAACGCACCACTCAATCGGAAAGTGATCCGGCCCTGCATCGACGTCCGCTTGCCGTCCGCTCGGATTTCCAACAGAGCAACCTGCGCCGCATTCGCCGGATGGTAGACCGCTTGGAAACCAAGTTTATCCATGCCGGTGAATGGCAGAACTACGCCTTGGACTGCCATTACGACCCGGCAGCGGACGAATCCAAGCGTGGGGTCGTGAGTGAATTCCTGCGGTTGGCGAAGCCAGCAACCGTCATCGACCTAGGGTGCAATGCAGGGGATTACTCCACTCTGGCCGCCAAGACGGGTGCACGCGTGATTGCCGTCGACGGAGACGAGGGGGCCATTGCAAGGTTGTACGCGCGCCTCAAGATTTCGCCCGCGGACATCAACCCCGCGGTGATTAATCTGGGCAACCCCACTCCCCCCATGGGTTGGTGCAATCAGGAGCGCCGAGGCTTCCTAGAGCGGGGCCGCTCTGACCTCGTGATGGCCCTGGCTCTAATCCATCACCTTCGAGTGTCTTGCAATTGGCCCATCGATCACATCGTCGAATTCCTCTCCGCTTTGACCGCCGACTCGATCGTGGCCGAATTCGTCCCTCGGGAGGATCCCATGTTCCGCGCGATCACTCGGCTTCGCGATGAGGATTTTGCGGACTGGACCCTCGCCCGCTGGCACGCCTCCCTTCTCAGTAAGTTCGACCTCGTCCGGGAAATCCAGCTGCCGGCATCCGCCAGAACAATAGCTCTCTGGCGTCGGCGTTGATTTTAACGACTACTTTTTCACCAATCGAAGGGATCCTTCATCGAAGGCAATCGCTCCGACCTCAGACTCGAACTCGCAGATCAGCTCAATCTCGGTAGTCCCTCCGTTAACTTGGAAAGCAAAATCCAGGGGTGTCCAATCCTCGTCAATTCCTTTCACGTACCGCCTGCGGTCCCCCGATATGCGCAAACCGAAGGACCCCTTACCCGTCACTCCGCTCGTCTTCGCCCGCCCCTCGAAATGGTATCGACCCGCACCCAGCCGCACCCGAGTCCTCCAAGACCCAGTGCCTGGGCCGTTCGTCAATTGGATCCGTAACAGGGCCGCCCCGTCGACCTCACTTCGCTCGAAAATGGGAACGCCCCCTCCCCCCTGGGGAT
The DNA here is from genome assembly GCA_945861565.1 of Akkermansia muciniphila. Classification (GTDB taxonomy): domain Bacteria; phylum Verrucomicrobiota; class Verrucomicrobiia; order Limisphaerales; family UBA9464; genus SIBK01. Next base: position 135,030 of record CAMAUY010000001.1, on the reverse strand, counting down.
TGGCGCGCGTCTTCCAGCCCGTGACCGCAAATGTTCCATCGCTCCCAAATTCGACGGGCTCATGGGGGGTCGTCAACTGTTCGGAAATACTGGTTGCCCGAGCCAGGATCCGTTCACAAAAGTCCGCGATCTGAGCGTCGTGTTCGGTTGCCAAATCCGCTCCGTACGCCGCAATCGTCGGGCGGATCTTGCGTGCCAGCTCGTGAACGCGATGGGTCATACGGTCCTCGTGAAAAACGTTGGTCCGCAATTGCACCATTCGATCCAAATACAGACGGTGCCCCTCCGGCACCGACACGAATGCGCCCGCGATGTATCCCCGCATATTCGGCTCAATGGGACCGGTCGGACTCATGCGCCCGCCTGTCCCGAAGGTCTGATCCAGGCCATGCGGCAGGAACACCAACCGGCCCGTTGTGCGGTCGTGAAAGACTCGATAGTTGTTCCTGTTTAGAGCATAGCCATCCCAGTGACATAACATCACTTCCATCGCAATGAGGCTCGCGAAACGGTCCACGTCGAGGATCGCGTTCAGGCGTTTCCAGCGGCTGGTTGGATCGGGATCGGAAGCCGCCGCCACGAGGCGCTTCAGTTCCTCGCGTCCGTCGCCGTCCTCACCGGAATTGATTTCGAGTTCGGAATCTAAATCGTGCAAGAACCCGCTGTCGTAGAGATTCCCACGAACATCCTTAAAATGTCTGCGCAGGAATGGCTTTCCCCATCCTTCCACGACCACGTACAGCCCGAGATCGCGATCGTTGAGAATTACGGTGGCATGGTCCGTCCGCGGTGCCGGTATGCCCGCCGCTGCAAAGATTTCGCGGCACACCTCCTCGGAAACATAGGTCGGATCCTGCACCGAATTGTTCAGGGAAATCTTGTTGAACCCATGAAAACGTTGGCCGGGTGCCCTCTTGGAAAAGTTTAGTGTCAGGGCCGGCTTGTCATCAATCGAACGAAAGCTGCCCGCAGAGCCCTTGGAGTGCACCATGACATTGGTATAGACAACACCTCCCTCGCGAATCGTGGCGGAAACCTCCGGCCTCTCTCCTCCCCCTCCCCCTTCCCCTTCCCCTCTCCGACCTCTACTCCAGAAATAATTCCGAAGTTTCACCATGTCCTGCACTGAAATCTCAATGGAAATTCGCCATAGATCGTTCGGGACGGCCGTTACGGGTGGATTGACGCGTGTCGGTGGTCGCCGCCCCCATTGCCCGCGTTCTCCACCCTCCAATCGGTTGCCTCCATTTCCCCGGCCTCCCGGCGGAAAAGGTTCACTTCTTCGAGATACCGGCTCGGGCGGATTGAAAAACCGAAGGAGGACTACCAAGCCGAATATCGACCAAACCAAGACCCGACTCCAGCGCCGCAACGGCGACAGCGGCGGGCGTGCTGGCCGCGCTGAATCGGGAACGGGGGTCCCCAAGATCGGAGGCGGATCCGGCAGGCGTGGGGGAATCATAAAATCCGCCTCGTTGCGATTCCCGTGGAACTATTTCTCCGCAATGCAGTAAAGGAATCGTTCCCCGCGCAAGTACAACTCGCCATCGCTTAACGCCGCCGATGCACTGAAGGAATCATTCAGGTGATTGACCGCCAACACCTCGTTGGTGGCGTCATGACGCAGCACCACGGTGTTGCCATCCCGAGCGGTGATGTAGATGCGCCCGGCGGCTCCCACGGGCGAAGCGAAAATGAAATCGCGGATTCCGTCCAGTCGCACCGGTTCACCGCGTGGAACACCGCTCAACGGCTCCAGCCTCGATAGGATATTCTGATTGTGCCGGATGAAGTACAGCGTGTCGTCGTACAGCAGCGGCGACGAAACGTACGGGGTCATCCGATTCAGTCTCCAGGCCACCCAGTCCGTGTCCGTGATGTCCCCTCGGGCACCCGCCAGGCGAATCGCAACCATCGCCTGCTTGTAATAGCTATTCCCGGTGATCAACACGCCGCGGACTGCGACCGGTGAGGAAACAACGTTGTCCGTCAATCCTCCGCATTCCCATATGAGCGCCCCCGTTTCGAGTTCATAACTCCGCACGCGCTTCGTCGCGCTCACGATGACCTGGGCTCTGCCATCCTGCTCGACAATGAGGGGTGTTGACCACGACGTCTTTTCGTCGCGCGCCACCTTCCATCGCTGCGCCCCGGTGACTTTGTCAAAGCAGTACAGAAAGGATTCTCCCTCCTGATCCCAGACAACGATGAGGGCACTTCCATGCAGCGCCGGCGAGTTCCCCTCCCCATGGGAATGCAGCGTCTGCATCCGGCCGAGATCCTTCTGCCACTTTAAATCGCCATCCAGCCCAAGACAGTGCAGACCTCGCGAGCCAAGAAAGGCATAGATTGACACGCCATCCGTGACCGGCGAATGGGACGCGGGACTTCCCGTGACATGCCCACCCTCGTGCGGGAAATCCTCCCGGAGCACCCGTTTCCAACGGATACGCCCGTCTCGTCGATCGATGGCCTCGATGGAGTATTGGTGACGATGCGTCACCGGGACGCTGTCATGCACACCGGGAGCCGTGTCGTAAACGGGAGACCGTGCGTCACCCACCGGTCGAGCCGTGATGAGGAAAACGCTTTCGCCCAATACGATGGGTGAGGAATGCGCCTTGCCCTCGAGGGGAAGCTTCCATCGAATATTGTTGGTCTCGCTCCACTCGACCGGAGGGTTGGCGCGTGGCGCAACCCCATTGGCCGCCGGCCCTCTCCATTGAGGCCAACTGCGCAGGCGCTCCACGGCGCCGATACCGTTGGGGGTGTCCGCCAACGACAGAACTGAAAACGACAAGGACGCCGCGAGCCACGCGATCGCCGCCGGAAGTTCGAAGTTTATCGTAATGGGCAGCTGCGTCATGATGATGCGATGATACTTGCGCCATCAGCGCAAAGAGTCGAGGTGATCTTACCTCCGTGGGTCAGGGGCCTGGCCGTTCTGTTGATAAAGGGTCCGGGATTTCCGCCGTTGCCTTCGCTTTGGAGCACTCCCGTAATTATGGGTGATAATCCATCTCCGATTTTTCGCCGGTGGATCGCGTCACACAAACGCACAAACGGGTGTGAGACGAAAATCTGAAAAGATTCAGTTTTCAGGCGTTTTTGATGAATTTTGACCAGGCCCTCGGCCTGGATACTCCAGTAATCCAATGAACCGGAGTTTGGAACCACGGATGAACGCCGACAAACGCTGATTCCAGGCGCTCACTCCGAAGGTGAGAGGCAACGGCATCCTCTTATCCGCGTCCATCCGCGTGAATCCGCGGTTCTTCCCCCGGCACTTTGCGTTTCGACTCGAACGTTGCCCGTTTGCAGGAATAACGGGGGTGATGCTGGAACTCGTGAAGATTTTTGTCATCCACCCCGCACAAACTTCTGTCGCACAAATTACTTTCCCGCTGCCGCCTCGTGACCCACACTACCCTTTCGTTTTATGGACGTACGACTTCCCCAGATCGGTGACAACACGGACAGTGGAACGGTGGTGAGTATCCTGGTCAAGCCCGGCGACACCGTCACGACTGGCCAGACCATCCTCGAACTCGAGAACGAAAAGGCCATTGCCCCAATTCCGTCACCCGCGGCGGGAAAAGTTTCCAGTGTGGCCGTCAAGGAAGGTCAGAAAATTTCCAGCGGGACGGTGATCCTGACCCTCGAACGGGCAGCAACCCCCGCTCCAGCTCCTGTGTTGGCCGGGCCGAAAGCTGCGAAACGTCCCGCGGCAACCGCAGTGGACACCGAGGAGGACGAGGAGGACGACTTGCCGGCGGTGGCAACGGCCGAAGACGGGCCGGTTCCCGCCGCCTCCCCGTACGTTCGAAAAGTCGCCAGGGACCTCGGGATTCGCCTTTCGCAGGTTCGCGGAAGTGAGTCGGCCGGACGGGTAGTCCTTGCGGATCTGGCCCGGTACATCGCCCGGCTCGAACGTAAAGTGGCCCGTGCCGGCCGGCACGCCGACGAGCCGCGGGGTCTGGTTTTCCCACCGGTCAATCAGGATTTCTCACTCTACGGGCCCGTCACGAGCGAGCCGTTGACCGCGGTGCGCAAGTTCATCTCGGCCCGCATGGTGGAAAACAGCGTCAGTCTGCCACACGTCACCCAGTTTGATGACGCGGACATGACAGTCATTGAGCAATTGAGGGCGAAGCATAAGGCTGCTTACGCACTGGCGGGAGCCAAACTGACTCCCACGCCATTCCTGATTCATGCGTTGGCTCAGGTATTGGCGAGGCACCCCCGCTTGAACGCGAGCGTCAACGAGGTCCTGGAGACACTCGTGCTCAAGCAGTATTGTCACATTGGCATCGCCGTGGACACCGACGCCGGGCTTCTGGTCCCGGTACTGCGCAACGCGCAGAAAAAAACGTTGCTGGAGATTGCCCGCGATCTCGCGGCAATTTCAGACCGCGCTCGGGCTCGCAAGGTGGGCCCCGACGAGATGAAGGGCGGCAGCTTTACCATTTCAAATCAGGGTGCCATTGGCAGCGGCTATTTCACGCCGATCATCAACAAGCCGGAGGTCGCCATTCTGGGAGTGGGCAAGACGGCATTGAAGCCCGTCGTTACTCCGGAGGGCCGGATTGAGGCCCGCCCGATGATGCCCTTGACCCTGAGCTACGACCACCGGGTGGTGGACGGAGGCGGTGCCGCCCGGTTCATGGTGGACCTCGTAACAACGATCAACACCTTCCCCGAATCCGCCGTTAAATTGTAGCCGCCATTTCATCTCGCTCAATTTCCGAATTTCATCACGCCATGGATCCTATCACCACGGACATCGTTGTCATCGGGGCCGGCCCCGGAGGCTACGCCGCGGCTTTCTACGCGGCGGACCTCGGCAAGAAAGTCGTCCTCATCGAACGGGACCCTCGACTCGGCGGAGTCTGCATGAATCGCGGCTGCATTCCATCGAAGGCGCTGCTCAATGCCGCTCACGCGATCGAAGTTGCCCGGGAATCCGCCCACCGTGGAATTTCGTTCGGTCCGGCCACGATTGACCTCATCCAACTGCGAACGTGGAAGAACTCCATTTTGGAAAAGCTCGGTCAGGGAATCGCCGGTCTTGCGAAAATGCGGAACGTGACGGTGCTGCATGGCCGCGCGCACTTTGAAGACTCGTCGACACTTCGCGTGGAAATGCCGGCCGGCCAGCAATTCATCACGTTCGAAAAAGCCATTGTTGCGGTCGGTTCCCGGCCCGCGATGCCCTCGACGTTTGATCTTGGGAATCCGCGCGTGATGACCTCGACCGAGGCTCTCGAAGTCCCGGACATCCCGGAAAACCTGCTGGTGATCGGTGGCGGTTACATCGGCATGGAACTGGGCACTGTCTACGCAACCCTCGGTTCCAAGGTAACGGTCATCGAAGCCATGGATGGCATTCTGGCGGGGGCCGACCCGGATCTCGTACGCCCCGTGGCCGCGTACGCCAAGAAGGCATTCAAGGAAGTCCGACTCAAGTCGAAGGTCGGGAAAATGGCGACGGTCGGAAAGCAGATCAAGGTGGACAGCGAATACAATGGCGAGACCCGGGAAGAGCTGTACGACCGCGTCTTAGTTTCCGTCGGTCGTGCCGCCAACGGACAGGATCTCGGGCTGGAAAACACGCTCGTACAACGCGATGAACGGGGATTCATCACCGTCGATGAGCGGTTGCAATCGACAGATCCAAATATCTACGCGGTCGGGGACATCGCCGGCGGCATTATGCTCGCTCACAAGGCGAGCAAGGAGGCCCGGATCGCGGTGGAAAACATCGCCGGCGAATCCACAACCCCGAATCGGGATTACCATATCCCAGCCGTCGTTTTCACCAATCCGGAGGTCGCCTGGGTGGGACTCACGGAAAATGAGGCCAAACAAAAAGGGATCGCCATCGAAGTCGCCAAGTTCCCATGGGGGGCCAGCGGGCGGGCTCTGACCTACGATCGAACCGATGGACTGACCAAGCTGATCGTCCAGCCGGAGACGGAGCGGATTCTCGGAGTGGGAATCGTCGGGCACGGCGCCGGCGAACTGATCGGCGAGGGCACCGTCGCGGTTGAAATGGGCGCCACCGTTCATGACCTCGCGTCCATCGTCCACGCCCATCCGACGCTGAGCGAAACACTGATGGAATCGGCCGAAGCCTTTCTGGGGTACGCGACCCACGTCTACAGCCGGAAGCGAGCGGCTGCGCACTAGGGTGGTTGGGGGATTGAGTAATTGGGCTGGGCAGAATTCCGAGCGGGAATAGAGTCGAGGGCAGATGTCCGTGTGGAATTCCAGTCGAACCCGATCCAGTCACAACGGCGGACTCGTGGCTGTTAGTATCTTCTTCTCCATCGGCCTGATCGCGCTCGCGGCCTGGTGGTTTAATCGCCGGAATGGAAGTGATGAAGCGGAATTTGCGCGAGTCATGGCCTCGGGCAAAACATTTTATGAGAAGGGCGACCCCGCCCGGGCGATTGAGTTCTTCCAGCACGCTCTCGCGTTGAATCCGGCCAACTCGGATGTTCACCTCAATCTTGCCAACGCCTTCCTGCTCGGCAACCAGCCCGCGCAGTCACTGGTTCATTCCGCCGAAGTTTTGCGATTCGAACCGGGTTCCGCTGCCGCTCATTATCTGGGTGGTTGCGCTCAACTGCGACAGAACAACTACTCAAACGCCGTCCAGTTGCTCCAGGAGGCGAAGAACGCCGATCGCACCATCAATGCCGTCAGCTACCAACTGGGCCGCGCCCAGGCGGGCCTCGGACAGTTCAAGGCGGCCGCCGAACAATTCCTCGAAGTCACCGAGTTCGATACGAATCACCCGTCAGCCTGGTACCAACTCAGCCAGATGCACCTGCGCCTTGGCGAGCGGGACGACGCCTCGCGCGCGCTCGGGGAACATCAACGGATCACCGCGGGTAAATCCCAGGCGGCCGACAATCCGTCTCTTTACGAACGCTGTGGGCACACGGAAATTCGGGCGAATTTCGCCCTGGAACAGCCGGATACCCCGGGCGTGACCGTTTCCTTTTCGGACGGCACCGGGACTGCGTTTGGAACCCGCGCGGCCGCGTTACACGGTCCGTTGGGCGTCGTGGACGTAAACCGCCGCGGCTGGAATGATCTGGTTCTGCAGGAAGGGCCCGGGCTCACGCGTCTGTGGTGGAATTCCAACGGCGTGTTCCTTCCCTTCGGCCAGACGATTCAAACCACCAACGGCACCGTGTTCAACACCTGCCTCGTGGGCGATTTGAACACCGAAGCGACCGGCGGTCGCCAGGAAGACGTCCTCCTCCTCGGCAGCGGCGGACTCCAAGTTCTGCGGCTGAGCACCAATGGGACGCTGACGGACTTCACCCGGTCCGCTCGAATGCCCGGCATTCCCGCCCTCGCCGGCGCCCTCGCCGACCTCGATTTCACCGGCAAACTCGGTGTCCTCGTCACATCCCCGGAAGGCACCCTCCGCACCTTTCGCAGCCTCGGGAACATGGTATTTCGCGAGTCCAGCGCGACTTCGGGCATTCCGGCGTCCATCAACGGTGTCACTCAGATTCTCACCGAGGACTGGAACAACGACGACCTGCCCGACGTCATTTTAACCCGGGCGACCGAGCCGCCTGCCCTGCTGCTGAACCAACGGGGTGGTGCCGGACTGACCGTCCCTCCGCAACCCGCCGGCTGGCCGGTCTCGCGCGCCGTGGCCGTCGGAGACCTCAATAACGACCTGCGCGCCGATCTGCTCTGTCTCACTCGGGATTCGCTCACTATTTTCTCGGGCAGCATGAAGGAGCCCCGGCGTATTCCGGCCAAACGCAATCGTCTCGCGCAGATTCGGTTGATCGACTACGACAACGACGGATGGCTCGACATTCTTGCCTGGGGCGCGGACGGACTCCGCCTGTGGCGCAACCGGGGGCGTCAGGGATTTCACGAGGTGACACAGGCGCTTCATTTGCAAACCGTCCCAGGGGAGGTTCTTCATGTTGCGGCGGCTGATTTTGATTTGGATGGTGATACCGACTTGATCGTCGAAGTGAGCGGCCTGGGATTGCGGTTGCTGCGGAACGAGGGAGGGAACGCCAATCACCAGCTCAAGGTTCGCCTCCTCGGCAATCGTTCGAACCCCAGCGGTCTCGGCGCCAAGATCGAATTGGCAGGTGGCCTTTGGCGAGCGTTGCGCAGCGTGCAGCAACTCCCCACGGAAATCGGCACCGGAAAACAGGCCACGCTCGATGTGGTGACGGTCCGGTGGTTCGATACTCAGCAGTCGTCCGCCGATATTGATGTCGACAATCGGCTGGCCATGAATTTCATCGAGCTGACCGTGCCGACCGGCTCGTGCCCCTATCTTTATGCCTGGGATGGCACCCGCTTCCGATTCGTAACGGACATCCTCGGTGCAGCCCCCGTGGGCCTGCCCGTCGCCGCCGGGCATTATATCGAAGCGGACCCGGAGGAATACGTCTGGATTGGCAACCCGTCCTCGTTCATTCCCCGAAAGGGCCGCTATACAATACAACTCACCGAGGAACTTCGAGAAGTTCTATATCTCGATACGGCCCAGTTGATCGCCGTGGATCATCCACCCGACACAGAGATTCATCCCACGAGCAAGTTGCTCCCCAGCCGGCCCTTCCCGCCCCACGAACTCATGGCGGTCGGCGAACGGATACCGCTTCGGCAGGCATGGGATCTTGCTGGGCGGGATGTCACCGCCCGGCTGCAAGTCACCGATTCCGTGCGCGTCTCTCCCCCGGTTCTCCGAGCACCGCAACTACGAGGCCTGGCCGAACCGCACGGATGCATTCTGGATTTCGGCCCCCTCGACGCCGCTCGCCCGCTCTGCCTGGCATTGACCGGATGGCTCCGATTCGGGGGCGGCATGGCCAACATGGCCGCCTCGCACAACCCGGATCTCCCCTACCCGTTCCCGGTGCTCGAAGCCGAAGTGGCAGACGGCCGCTGGCAGGCTATCGCCGTGACCGTCGGAGCACCGGCAGGCAAGACAAAAACCATCCTGGTGGACCTCACGGGGAAGCTGCCCGCCAATGCCCGCCGACTGCGTCTCCAGGAATCATTTGAGATTCACTGGGATCGCATTGCTCTCTTTTCTTCCAGCGGTGCCGCCACCAACGCGCATCGGCTCGCCCCCGACCGCAGCGACCTTCACTGGCGAGGTTACTCGGAGTTTGCAGACCTGCCCGGGTCCGAACCCCTGACCCCGCACTATGACCGGACGAAATCAAGCCCACCGTGGCGAATCACGCCCCAGGGTTGGGCGACTCAGTATGGAGCCGTCGACGAATTGTTATCGAAGCGCGACGAGGGACTCGCATTGTTGGCCGGAGGGGATGAACTAACTCTGGAGTTCGACGCCACACACCTCCCGGAAATACCGCCGGGTCAAGTCCGTGATTTTTTCCTCTGGACCGTGGGTTGGGACAAGGACGCTGATTTTCATGTTGCTGAGGGGTGGCGCATCGAGCCCTTGCCCTGGTCGAGCATGGATTGCCAGCGGCACGGGCGTGAGATTCGACCCGCTTTTCCGAGTGATACGCTGCATTCGCGGTACAATACGCGATGGGTGGGTCCGATGACCTACGCCCGCCGGCCGGCCGCTCCGGGTCAGTGACGGAACGGAGCGTTTGGCAATCGGCACTTCGACGCGTTCGCGGGCTTGTCGTTCGTTGGTTATCAGTTCGGCGAAACCACTTTTCTCGAAATCGCCCTGGGTGCCATGCGAAATTCACATCCGCGCTTGCGTCTCGGCTGAAGGATTGCCCAAAGTTGGCCTCCCAATCATGGTCCCTATGTTCCGCTGCAACCGATCCTGGATTCCGGCCGTTGTGTTTTTCACTTCGGCTCTCCTTTTCCATGGCCCCGTCACAGCCGGCGAGACCGATCTCAATCTGCCGCCCATGGATCAGGTGCGATTCACCGCTTTCGGGGGTATTTCGGCCCATACGATCCTGTACCTGGGTCTGGTCGTGTGCGTCCTGGGTGCCTTCTACGGGATGATGCAGTATTCCCGCATCAAGTCCCTGCCCGTTCACAAATCGATGAGCGATGTGGCCGGCATTATTTGGGAAACGTGCAAGACCTACATGTGGCAGCAGGGGCGTTTCCTGGCGCTGCTCTGGGTGTTGGCGGCAGGATGCATTCTCTACTACTTCGGGGTGCTGCAACACAAATCGCCCGGTGCGGTGATTCTCATCCTGCTCTCCTCCATCCTGGGTATTCTCGGTAGCTACGGTGTCGCCTGGTTCGGAATCTGGATCAACACAACCGCCAACTCCCGCACCGCGTTCGCCTCGCTCCAAGGGAACCCGTTCCGCACCCTCTCGATTCCCCTCCAATCCGGCATGGCGGTCGGCATCTTGCTCGTGTGCGTCGAATTGTTCTTCATGCTTCTCATTCTCCTGTATTTGCCAGCCCGACTCATCGGCCCCTGCTTCATTGGTTTCGCGATTGGCGAATCGCTCGGTGCCTCCGCCCTGAGAATTTGCGGAGGCATTTTTACCAAAATCGCCGACATCGGAGCCGACCTCATGAAGATCGTCTTCAATCTGCCCGAAGATGATCCGAAGAACCCCGGCGTGATCGCCGATTGCACGGGCGACAATGCGGGTGACTCGGTCGGTCCGACGGCGGATGGATTCGAAACCTACGGAGTGACGACCGTTGCCCTGATCGCCTTTCTCTCGCTGTCGCTGGGGCCCTCGGCCATTTGCGGCCAACTGATCGTCTGGATGTTCGCCGTGCAAGGCCTGATGGTGCTCACATCGATCGTTTCCTACGAGGCGAACCGCGTCCTCAGCCGAACGCTCTTCGGTCATTGCAAGGACTTCGATTGGGAACGTCCCCTCACCCACCTCGTCTGGATCACCTCGGCGGTGTCCATCGGAGTCACCTTTGTGGCCTCGCGACTCCTCTTGGGCGATTTTCGGGACGCCGCCGGAAACGTCCAACCGAACCTCTGGTGGGTTCTCTCGGTGATCATCTCCTGCGGCACGCTGGCCGGCACCTTGATCCCGGAACTCACCAAGGTGTTCACCAGCACTCATTCGCGACATGTTGAAGAAATCACCAACGCCTCCCGCCACGGCGGTGCGGCACTCAACGTCCTCTCCGGTTTCGTCGCCGGCAACTTCTCGGCCTTTTGGAAAGGCCTCTTGATTCTCGTTTTGATGTGGATCGGTTATTATTTCTCCCAGCAGGGAGCCATCGTCGCGATCATGCCCCGGGAATTCGCGTTCGCCGCACCGATCTTCGCCTTTGGCCTCATCGCTTTCGGATTCCTCAGCATGGCCCCCGTGATTATCGCCGTGGATAGCTTCGGCCCGGTCACCGACAACGCACAATCAATCTATGAACTGAGCCGGATCGAATCCCGCCCGGGAATTGCGGTCGAAATCGAGAAAACCTTCGGTTTCAAACCGGATTTCGAAAACGCGAAACACGAACTCGAAAAAGGCGACGGTGCCGGCAACACGTTTAAGGCAACGGCCAAGCCCGTGTTGATCGGTACCGCCGTCGTCGGTGCCACCACCATGGTTTTTGGGATTATCATGATGCTCGAACACGCTTACGGCGGCGTCGTGGAAAAACTCAGCCTCGTACAACCGCCCGTGCTCCTTGGACTCCTCATGGGCGGATCCGTTGTCTACTGGTTCACCGGCGCCAGCACGCAGGCGGTCGTCACGGGAGCCTACCGTGCGGTTGTTTACATCAAGAATCATATCCGCCTCGACTTGGCCGAAGCGTCCATCGCCGACTCGAAAAAGGTCGTCGAAATCTGCACGATTTACGCCCAAAAAGGAATGATCAACATCTTCATCGTCATCTTCGCCTTTTCGCTCGGCCTGCCCTTCTTTAATCCGTACTTTTTTGTCGGTTATCTCATCGCCATTGCCTTCTTCGGGCTCTTCCAAGCTCTCTTCATGGCCAATGCCGGCGGCGCGTGGGACAACGCTAAAAAGATCGTCGAAGTGGATCTCCGCCAAAAGGGCACCCCCCTGCACGCCGCAACCGTGGTGGGTGATATCGTCGGAGATCCGTTCAAGGACACTTCCTCCGTCTCCCTCAATCCCGTCATTAAATTCTCCACACTGTTCGGATTGCTCGCGGTGGAAATCGCCGTGGCGATGCGCCGGGCACATCCGGATTCCAATCTACCCACCACCATCGGACTCGTTTGTGTGCTCGTCGCCCTCGTTTTTGTCTATCGCAGCTTCTATTGCATGCGAATTCCCACCGAATCCGCGACGGGAAAAAGCTCGGGACATTAGGTGCGGTCAGGAAATATCGGCCTCGGTTGGGGCAGGGTGCAGGACAAAAATCGGATCCCGTTGAAAAACAAGCCGTTTTCTTGGCGTGAAATATCTAGGAACCGATGCGGCGGGTCCGTTCCAAATGCCGTCAGCCTTCGCGCGAAGCCGCGAAGCGAGCCGAAAGCAGAGGGGGACCTGATCTCTGCTGCCTCGGTGTCCTCCTGTTTAATTCCGGATACCGTGTGCCTGGTGTTGCGAGGGCATGCAAGACGTGCGTTGAGTCTTTCATCCGAAGTACCGTTTGAGAACATAGACGAAGCTGTACGCGTGCAGGGTCACCGCGATGACCAGCGCCACGGCCACGGCAATCGCTCTTCGGGCCGGCTGTCGCCAGAGGAGTATCCAGCCCGGGGCCGCCACGCTGGCGAGGCAGATGTACAGGCCGATCAGATAACGGCCGTACATGTTGAATCGGAGCGCCAGACAGCCAGCCGCAACGAAGACAAAGGCCGCGATCCACCATGAAACGCACCACGCGGCACGCCCGGTGATTCCATGGCGGTGACCACGGAGTCCCTCGACGAAGAGGCCGGCGAAGCCGCCCAGCACAAAGATTCCAAACAGGGAAATCGCACCCGCCGGAAGGAAGGTGTCGGGCTCGCCCAATCCTCCGATCACCGAATGGCCCGTATAAACATCATGGCTACCAACCCCGAGGGACGTCCAGAACGCGGCGAGCCCCGTGGCGGCATAGGTCTTCGGTGTCGGATCCCACTCCTCCATCGCCGGCAGCTCGACGTCCGAAAAGAAGGGCGGCATTACCGCGAGTGCACCACAAACCGAGATTCCCAGAATCGACGTCCACCGGCGGATCGGTCGCACGCCCGTGGGGGTGTCCCGGCGGGGATGGGAGGAGACAAACCGGCGGATCAACGCATCCCCGAAGAACCCGGCGGCTGTCAGGAGCAGAATAAGCGCTGCGAGCGTCCAGCCGGGTCCGCCGATCGATCGCACCCAATGAATCGGAAGATGCAGTTGACGAACCAGGGATTCCTCGTATTCCGCCGTGCCAACGAGCCTGAAGGCAAGGCAAGTGACCCCAAACACCAGCCAGAACAAAGCCGATCGACGATTGGCAAGAGCGTGCGATTCAGTCGGGTCACGACGAAACGCCACGGCTTCGAGTGACATCAGAGCGAGAGTCCAAACGACCACGGGAAGGGCATTTCGCGAGACATGAAAGCCTCCGCCGACTGCAAGACCGAACAACACGGCCATTGCGGGTTGACGGGAGGGTGTCCAAAGCGCAGCGGTACCCGCGGCGGATCCCGCGAGAGCGAATGCGATGATCCAGACGTAATTGGAGACATGCATTCCCAAGAACGGCAGTGCCGGGATCATCAGCCAGCCAAGCACGACGACCTGGAGTTCTCGAACCGGCCGCGCCAGGGCGAGCAACGCGAGGCTCAACGCGCCCGCCAAGCCGAGGATCAGTGCATCCGCAGCACGAAGTTCCAGCAGCGTGATCGCGGGAGTTTCATGATCCAGGAGTCGATCGAGAATCCTCCAGGCCCACCAGGTGATTGGCGACCGGGTCCGCATATCCTCGGTCAACGTAATGTTCTGAGCCCAACCCGCAGTGAGGGGTTCGCGTGCATGTTCTGCGGTAAATTTTTCAAAAACCCGAAACCGCAAACGTTCCATGTGAGCACGCTGCGCCAAGACCAGTGCCGACTTTGCGAGATTTGTCTCTCCGTTTTGCCGGGCGTAGGAAAGGAAATGGACCGGTTCATCCGGCGGCTGGAATGGCGGATTGATCCCCGTATGCAACCAGCCCAACCCCGTTAGCAGCAGCCCCGTTCCCGCAACCGCAAACAAAGGAGCCCGAGCGTTGCGTCGGTCCAAGCCCCAGGCGAGCAAAGACGCTCCGCTGACCGAGAGCACCCCCCCCCATGTGAGCAAGCGCAGCAGCAATCCTGGATCATCGCCGAGCGTCCAAATGCTCTTCAACAACTCCCAGCGGCTGACCGCGGGTCCCTGCAGTGGGAAAATCCACTGACCAATCGGAAAATAACGCAGGAGTGCCCGTGAATCAGGCTCTCGCGTTGGGCCGGTCGGTGTTTCGGCATAGCCCAACGATTCGATGTCGTTCGGATTCGCTCCCTTCGCCTGACACCAGAGCGCCAGTTGCTCAGAGCCGCGCACCCTCAATCGAATCTGAATCTGCTGGCGGTCTGGCAGGCGGTGCACTCCCTGCGTCGCAACACAATTGAACTCGATCAGTGAATGGTCCACGAGACGGCCCGGTGGCGTCGAGCTTACCCAAGCTACTCCCGGCGCGTCCGTCTCCATGACGGCCTCTTCGAGTGTTGTCGCGGCCGAGCGGCGTCCCGCAAACACAGGCGTCGCACCCGCCCGTCGCACGTCGAACAGGAAACGTATGGCAATCGGAAGTGGATCCACGGAGGACGTCAGGACGAATCCCACGGCCCACTCCGTCGTTCCGTCGTTCCGCAACGTACGCGTCATGGGTGCGGGCAGGAGGCTGGAGTTCCAGCTCGAATAGACCAACGACTCGGTCCGCAGGGCTGCACCGTTTTGCCGAAACGCATGAATCATCCAGCCCGCCGCCAGGAGCGCACACACGGCGACGCTCAACACCAGGCCCGCCGCCAGTCTGGGTGCAACTCGGTTGGGAATCATCCGTTGACGCTACGGCGGGACGCTGGATTCGTCCACGGATGAGGTGAGCTCCAATTATTTGGATCGTTCACGTTTGCTTTTCTTCGCGGCTTCGCGTGCGAATCCTACTCGTGGTTCCGGTCGAGCGGAGCCCGATCAAGGCTTCGAGCCGATTGCAGGTACCCGGCGGGTGATTCTGGAGCTCGCGAAGATTTTTGTCCCACCGCCTTTCACGGCAGCTCGACCGATTCGACCTTTCCCGATGCGAAGTCCTGCGGCATAGTACCGCCACCGTTAGATTCCACACCTCAAAAAGCATACGAACTATGACCCGTTTCGATTCCGTTTTCTTGGCCCTGGTCGTCGCCGCGATCCTGCAGGGCCTTGCCCCAATCGCCGTCGCGGGCGTCGGTGTCGGCGCGCGATCGATACGCGGCGCCGAGGTAATCCTCGATGGCTCGCGCGCCCTGCTCGACGACAAATGGACTTACTGGCTTGGACCCCGCTTCGCTTCGTCGCTGCCAATCAAGTGGAAGATCGTGGAAGATCCGGTGGATCGTGGAACGGTGGTCATGACCGACGACCCCGCCGCGGCCGGTGGCAAGTACGGCGCTGCCGACATTGTCACCAAAAAGGCGTACCGTGACTTCCGTCTGCACGTCGAATTTCTGGTGATGAAGCCCGGGGGCAACAGTGGCGTGTATCTTCAGAATCGCTACGAAATCCAGGTGTGCGATGGCGACAAGACCAAGCACGGAATGGGTGCCGTGATCAACGAGACGGAGTCGCCGTACCCCATCTATACCGGTCTCGGCAAATGGAATGCCTACGACATCAACTTTCGCGCCGCGCGTTTCAAGGACGGCAAGCAGATCGCGAAGGCAATGTTGACGATGTATTTCAACGGCAAGAAGGTGCACGTGAACCAGCACATCAACCAGGTATGGGGTGGGCCGAATTCGGGAATAGACGGTGGCAACGACGGCGGCAAGGGCATCACCGACACGCCGGGGGGCCTGAAATTGCAGTGCGAAGGGCACGACGTCCGCTACCGGAACATTTGGATTAAGGAAGTGGATTTAGAAAAGGCGGAAACCGACTTCAAGAAGTAGAAACAACCCGGCGCGATGGAGGCGGACCTTTCTTCATTTGCGGTCGTTTCGAATTAGCGGGGTATTTCGGTGTTTCGTCGGGGCTCAATGGATCTTGCTGCGAACTCATGGATCGGGAATCAATTCCCGCAAATTCGGTTCCATGGCGATAGCGGAGCATCCAGAACTTCGGAATGCACGGCCGCGGCCCGGGTGTGCGTTGCCAAGACCGTCTGGACACTCTATATCCACAGCCATGCGTCGCCAATTCTTCTGCGTAGCGCTTGCTTGCCTGGCCTTGATTCGGGCGCTGGCAATGGGGCCGGATGAAATGTTCGTGACGGCCTACGATTTGATCCACCAGGCCGATTTCCAAAAGGAACGCAACGACGGGCGGGCAGCCTGGCCCCTTTATGCCCGGGCCCAGCAGGACTTACGAAGTCTGCAGCGAGTCTTCCCGGAATGGAATGACCGGGTGGTCAACTATCGGCTCCGGTATGTGGCCGCCAAGTTGGAGGAACTCAAGACGTTCGATCCAAACCTCGACACCCACATTGGGCCGTTGCAACCCGTAGTCGCACCGGCAGGCGAGACGACCGCACAGTTGACCACGTTGAACGACCAGATCCGACGGATGGGCACCGAGAAATTGATGTTGGAGGCACGCCTGCGCGAGGCATTGTCCGCTCAACCAGCCCCGATAAATCCCCGAGAGTTGCAAAAGGCGGTTGAAAAAATTACCAACCTGCAGGCGACCAACCAGATGCTGATCCAGAAACTGGAGCAGCAACAGACCGACCGCCAAAACCTGGTCGATCGGGTGGTCCTGGAGGAGGCCCACCGGGCGTTGCAGGAGGCCAATCGGCAATTGCTCGCCCAGAAGAGCAATTCCACCGCGCTGCAAAAAGAGAGAATGGAGCTCGAAGGGGCTCTCAAGAAATTACAAGAGACGGATCTGAAGCAGCTGAAGAGCGAGAACACCTCACTCAAATCCCAGGTGAACGAGCTGCGGTCTGAAACCGAACGAGGACGGCAAATCGTCGAACTCACTTCCCGGCTCAACACGTTGCAGACCAATCTTGAAGAGGCCCGACGGCAGAACGACCTGCTCGTGGCAGAAAAAACGGCGCTCGGAAACCAATTCGCCGACGGCCAGTCGCGCCAGACGGAGTCGAGTATCCAGCGAATGAACAAGCTTACGACCGAACTTGCGGTCGCGCGAGCGGAAGCCGGTCGCAGCGAAACTCGGGCGACGGACTTAGTCGCCGCGTTGGAGAAGGAACTGACCGCCCGAATCGAAATGGAGGATCAGAATCGAGTTCTTAGTGAGCGGGTCGGTCTGCTGACTCGCGAAAATGCGGGAACGGCCGAGGCCATCCAAATTCTGCAGAAGGCTCTCTCCTTTGAGAAATCGGAACGGACCCGCATGGAGGCGGAGTTGGCGACCTCGGAGCGAGCGCTGGCGGCCCTGCGCGAGGCGGCCAAGTTTGCCGGGAATACCGCCCCAATCGATCCGGTCGGCACGGACCTTACCGTTCAGCTCGACGCCCTCGACGGAAAGACACGGCAGCTTGAACTCGCGCTGCGCGAAAGTCGCGATCGCGAGGCCGACGTTCACCTCGCCCTGCTCGAAGAGCAGTCCATGCGTCGCCGGATTGAGAAGCAGAGGGCGGATCTGGATGAAAAGTTGCAAACCCTGATGCAGGCGGGGGGAACCAAAGCAAGCCCCGCGGCTTTCGCCGCCCTGGAAAGCCGACTGAAGGAGCTGGAGACGGAGAAGGAGGAACTCCAGAATAAACTGAACCGCGTCAGCGGGGTCAGCGCCAGACGCTCCGCTCCCAATACCGGACTCACGCCCCGGGAACGGTCGGTGCAATTCCAGGCCGAGCGGTGACGCCAAGCGGATGACCGCCCCCCCGGATCGGGCGAAGGATTCGGTGTGATGCCGATCGCAGATGCGAGAACGAAGTGGCTTTACGGACGGGCGGACCTCAGAGCCGGTTCGAAAATTCAAACCGGCACTAGGGATTCACGAGAGATTTCAACCGCCGTTGCAGTGTCACCGGAAGAGTCGATTCGCTCTCGAGCCATTGCTGCGCCTTGGTCGAATCATGAGCCAGCCAAGTCCGGAACCCCCGTTCGTAGGCAAGATCTCGTGCGGTCGCATCGCCAATGGAGCGGATCCATTCAAAGGCTGCTGGCGCATCGTTTTCGACCAAAGCCTGAGCGAGCTGCGCCGCCGAAGTATCCCGGAAAGCCCCAGCGGGGAGACTCCCAACCCATTCTCCAGCGGCTTTCGATTCCGTCGGGCCCCATTGCTCGATCAGGGTTGCACTCGCCTGCTCGCGCAATTCTCCTTCTGGAAATTGCTGAATCCACGCCGCGACGGTTGCAGGATCGGCATCCGCCCAACGCTGAATCACCACCATCGCCGCTTCAGTTTGCCCCATAACCAGGGGCAATTTCACAAGGTATTCCGCGGCGTCCGCGGGCGCCTCGGAGGCCCATTCGCCCAAGGCGGACACCACCGCCTGATTTCGCAAGGACCCTGCCGGCAACGTCGTCGCCCAATCCGCCGCTGCGAGAGGATCCTGGCGCGCCCAGGTACCTGCCACGTCTGCCAGCATTTGAGCCCGATTATTCGGATTCACCGATACTTCGATAAATCGTGCCGCGGCAGCGGGATCCTGATTCGTCCAAGACTCCAGGAGACCCGCGAGTACTTTCTCCTGAGTGCCGCCCGCCGGCAGTGTCTTGGCCCACGCCACGGCCGCGTCAAGATCCGTTTCCGCCCACGACCGGGCGAGCACTTCGTATCCCTCCTGCTGACGGGCGACGTCCGGGAGATTCCGAATGAGATCGAGTGCCGCCGGCGGATTCACCTTCGCCAACTCGGGAATCACCACCCCGGTGGTAATCGTTCCCACGGGGCCGTGGTGATAATTTCGCACGAGTTCGGCGGCAGCCACCGGATCGCGCGCCGCGATCGAAGCAGCCAAGGACGCGACCAAACGATCGCGGGCGGCTCCCGCCGCCAATTTCATCACGGTGGCGGTGGCGGCTCGGGGCGATTTCTCCGCGAAGGATTCGAGGGCACCGAGCGTTGCCGCCTCGCGCTCGCGCGGCGTGGAAAATTGGGAAGCCCATTCCAACGCCCGCTCGGGGCTCAATTTACCGAGCGCCTGGGCAATCGGAGAGAGCAGAGTGCGCGTGTCGGCATCCAACGGGAGCCCCTTCACCGCCGCGGCGGCACCGGCCGGATCCTGCTCGGCCCATCCCAAATAGGCAGCATTTTGGGCCATCTTTCTCATCGGAACGTCCGACAGTCCCTGCGCCCAGGCCAGGGCCGCAGCCGGGCTCGCCGAAGCCCAGTGCCGAGCGACCGTCGCAGCCATCTCATTCCGATGGCCGCCCACCGGGAGACCGGCAACGAATTCCGCCGCGGCCAGCGGCTTGACCGGTAGTAGGGTGGCGAGCAGTTCGTCGTGAACCGCGCTTCGTACGATCCCCAACGGTAGACTTTGAAGGATCCGTCTCGCCTGATCCAGCTCGGTCGCCGCGAGACGGCCCAGCAGCATTCCGACCAGAGAGGGGCCCAAGTTTCGGGAGGCTTTGGTGGCGAACTGGATCGCCGCGGCTGGATCGGAGGCCGCCCACGCGGAATAAAATTCGTGGAGCAGCTCGGAACGGCGCTCCGAAATCGGCAGATTCTCCAACAGTTCGGTGCCAGCCGCAGGATTTTCAGACCCTAGGGTGCGAGCCGCCACCTGCCAGCACGCGAATCGGGCCGGTCCCGCCGGCAACGCTTGCACCCAGGCGATAGCGGGATCGCCAACGCGCTCGATCCAGGGTCGCAAGGTGAGCTGCAGAGCCTCTTCCCGCTCCGCCACCGATCCGATCGCGGCCGCGTAGGCCGTCGCCGCCGTGACATCCCCGATTGCCCAGCGGCGCAACAACGTCTCGCGCACCGCCCGCCGGAGGTTCGCTGGCAGCAACGCATCCCCGGCGATGAGTGCCTCTCGCAAATGCCGGTCATCCACCCGCCGCACCGCTGCCTCGATTGCCTGGTGACGCGCGGACGGCTTCTCCAATTTTAGGCACTGACGCAGCTCTGATTCGAATCGTCCCAGTGCGAACGGACCGTCAATGATTGCGCCATCCGATCTGGGACCCGAGGCATTCGTCCCATTCGATGAAGCCCCGCCCGCCGACGCCGCTTGCGAACTATTTCCAACTGCGGAAACAAGCGCCCGGGCTCGACTCAATTCCGGAGCCAACCCCATCCGCCAGAACACTGCCGTGCCGGAGGCAGCCCCTACCACCACTCCGAGGATGAATCCGAGCCAGCGAGTAGACACGCACCGACCCTAAGCATGAAACCGACAAAAAACACGATGAAACTGCCACGCGAGCGCTCCGCTTCTTAAAAAAGCTGACGTGTGCGCAACCCCATCCGAATGCGCCCATGCCGCTAGACGACGTGCCTATGCCGATAACCAACCGTCGTCCCTTCGAAATTCAAGTTTTCCAACCAGCGGGACCCACCGCACTCAACGCCGCGAGGGTCCGGAATTACGCCAGCTTCGCCAGCAATTCGTCGTTGGTCTTGTGCTTCTTCAGGGCGGCGATCAGGGTCTCCATGGCTTCGACCGGTTGCAGATCGGTCATCATCCGGCGCAATTTGCGGATCGCTTCAATGTGTTTGGGCAGGAATAGCTTCTCCTCCTTACGCGTACCGGACTTCGGGATGTCGATGGCCGGAAACAGACGGCGCTCAGACAACTTGCGATCGAGAATGAGTTCCATGTTTCCGGTACCCTTGAACTCCTGAAAAATTAACTCGTCCATCCGGCTTCCCGTATCCACGAGTGCCGTGGCGAGAATCGTCAACGAACCGCCTTCTTCAATCTTTCGAGCCGATGCAAACATCTTCCGCGGGATCTCCAACGCCCGGGCATCGACACCGCCGGTCATCGTCCGACCCGAACCGCCGTGGACGGAGTTGTAGGCGCGAGCGACCCGCGTGATGGAGTCGAGCAGAACGAAGACATCCTTGCCGGCTTCAACCATGCGACGGCAGCGCTCGATCATGAAGCGGCTGAGGCGGACATGGGTTTCAAGATCTTGATCGTTGGACGAGGCCACCACCTCACCCTTCACGCTTCGTTGAAAATCAGTGACCTCTTCCGGTCGTTCATCAATGAGCAGCACGAGACAGTGAACCTCTGGATGATTCGTCGTGATGGCGTTGCAAATCAACTTCAGGATCGTGGTCTTGCCCGTCCGGGGCGGAGCCACAATCAGACCGCGGGTTCCACGGCCGATCGGCGTGACGAGATCGATGATCCGTGTCTCGATAATATCCGGCGTGGTTTCGAGTTGGAATTTTTCCACCGGGTCAATGGTGGTGAGATTCTCGAATCGCATCGCGTGCAGGAAATCCTGATACGACCGCCCGTTGACCTTGAGGATTTCTCGCAATTGCGGACTGTTGCCCCGATGCGGCGGATTCACCGTGCATTCCAAGTGACAACCCTCGCGCAGTCCATGTTTCTTGATTGAATCTGGCGTCAAGAAAACGTCCGTCGGCTTCGGTGCGAAATGATTCTTCTCCGACCGCAGAAATCCGAATCCTTTCTCGGATATCTCCAGGTACCCACCGCCCAACTGAGGTTCACCCTGTGGCTGGGGAGGGCCGTTATTAGGGCCGTTATTGGGGCCGTTATTGGGGCCGTTGTTGGGGCCGTTGTTGGGGCCGTTGTTGGGGCGCCCGCCAAAATTCTGGCCGCCGCCCTGTCGCATGGAACCACCGCCGCCGCCGCGGTTGCGATGCTGCCGCCCTCCGTGACGAGGGCCACCGTATCCTCCTCCGCCCTGACCTCCCTGACTATTGCCGGGTTGGCCTTGCAGGTTTTGCGGACCCGGCCCGGGGTTTTGAACGATGACAGAGCCACCCTGACTGTTCTGAGGATTCGGAGGGGGAGGGTTCTGGGGGCGGCTTTCAGAACCCGCATTAGGCGCATTAGGCGCATTAGGCGCATTAGGCGCATTCGCTGCATTCGCTGCATTCGCTGCATTCGCTGGCGGGTACGAAGGTGCCGGATTTGATTGCGGTTGACCCGAACCTTGAACTTCCTGACTCATGATATGCGATTGGAATAACTACTCCACCCAACTTACGGGTGCTGTAACGGAACGGCCTGAGAACCCAAAGGCGGCAAAAATAAGTCAGCCGCTGGAACAAAGACTCGGGGAAGCGGATCTCCGGAAAAAATCTAACGGAGCCCGTCAAGCCTCAGATCTGCCTTTACGTATAGGCGAAAGACTCTCTGCGCAACTATTTTGTTCAAAGAAATTTTCTAAGCCGCACCTCCCCAGCGAAAAAATCGCGACCTCAATCAATCCCCAGCAAACGCCGGCCCTCCGCCGTAATCATGCTCTGGTGCCACGCCGGATCCCAAACGATTTCCACGCTGGCATCCTCAACACTTGGCAACATTAAAATCTTTTGCTGCGCATCCCCGGCAATGGTCGCCCCCATCCCGCAACCGGGGGCCGTCAGAGTCATTTTCACAAAAACCTTCTTCCCCTTGGACGGCAGCTCTTCAATGCCCATGTCGTACACGAGTCCAAGATCAACTATGTTCACCGGGATTTCAGGATCGTAACAGCTTCGCAACGTCTCCCACACCATAGCCTCACTCAGCTCTTCGCCCGCAGCAAGCGGCTTCCCGAGCGGAGCTTCCTCGGGTTTCATGCCGATGGCATCCGCATCCTTCGGGCCGACCCGATACAACCCGCCGGTGACGTGGATCGTATACGATCCTCCGAGCGTTTGCGTGATATCGACCTCGGTCCCCGCCGGCAATGTCACCGCGTGCCCGGCTGGAATCTGAACAACGTCGCAATCACGACTGAGAATTACCGTGGAAACCGAATGCATTTCCCGCCACTGTAGCGCCGCGGCACCAAACGCAAAAGATAAACTCGAGGCACCCGCTTTTCGCTTCTTCGTGATCAAGGATCATTGCACAGCTCTCCGGTTCGTGTAGTTTCGTCGCCGCCGCCTGGCTCCGCTTTTTCGATCGTACGACCGCCATGAATCCGTCTCTGTTTGCCCAGCACCCCTGGGCGTTCTGCTTCGCCGCATTTCTTGCGGGCATGTTCATTAAATGGCTGCTCGACCTGTTCTTCCTGAGAGCACAATTCGACCAAACCCAACAGGACCTCTCCCGACGTGAACGGGAGTTTCAGGATCTGCGGTTTCAGTTCAACAAAACCCAGACGGAATTCCGATCGAAGTCCGACCTGCTGGCCGCCGTCCAGAAATCAAAAGCGGCCGTCGATGCTGAATTGCAGGTGACGGGGGCCGAACGAACCGGCTTGCGTCAGCAACTCGCGGGTGCGGTATCCACCGCGAATGGATACCAACGGGAACTCTCCCACGGCCAGGCCCGGCTCGCCTCCCTCGAAGCCGAACATCACGACCAGCAGTCCCGAATCCAATCGGCCACGTTGGAAACCGCGACACTGGCGGCGGAACTCAAGACAGCCCAATCCGCGACTCAGGAGCTCCGGGAACGGAACCGCCAGTTGGAGGCGGAACACGACCTCTTCCAGCAGTCCATCCGCGGATTCGAATCCGATGCTGACGCCCGCCAGAGCGTTGTCTCCACCCTCGAAGCCGCCGTCCTTGCTCGTGATCGCACGCTCGCGGAGTTGAAGCCCTCCGCGGCCGCGGCAAATCAAAAGCGATCGGCCGCCTTGACCGCTTTGGCGGACAAAGACAAAGAGCTCGCCCACCTGCGAAGCCAGCTCGAATCGGCCCACCGAATTCGAGCGACGGCGGAATCCACTGCCGGTAGGCTGGAGAGCGAACTGACCCACGCGCGGACGCGGATGGGCGAGCTGGCCGGTGAATTTCAGGAGCTCGAAGCGGAACTCAAAGCGGCCACCCACGCCAACGAATCGCTCACCGAACAGCTTCGCCTTGTCCCGACGGCGGCGGACTCCGCCCCGGCTGCCGGCCCCCGTGAATCCGAGGCCGCTTTGATTGCGGACTTGGAAACCGTCAGCCGGGAGCGAAACGAGCTCGCCGCCGAACTCGCAGCACTCAAAGCCGCCGCGCCGCCACCACCGGCCCGCCGGAGTTCTCCCAAGACTGCCGCCGGCCGGATCCGGGGCGACCTGACCCAGACAACTCTGCTCCCGGATGAAGCACCACCGCTCGGCGAGGACTCCTAACCGGCGCTTTTTCAAACGGCCTGACCATGTTTCGAGACGACGGCAAACCCCGCTACTGGATCGGCTGGTACGATCGCTGGCACATCCTGCTTCCCATCGCCCTGGCGACCGTACTGTTCTGGCTGCTCTTGGCGCCACGGTCACGTCCGGTGCCCGGACGATTCCATTCAGGAGCGACGAACTCCACCTCGACGCCCCAGGCGGCGCTTCGCTCCCAGTCGCCCACGACAATACAGTCACCCTATGCCGGCCAGATCATGCGGCCGTCGCGCATGACTGACGCCCACGGCACGTCCGAACCTCGAGCGCTCGTGCGGCTTTTCCTCGGACAAAGGAAGATCGGGGAATCCTACGCGGAAACCAACGGCACTTGGCGTTTCCAACTCGCCAATTTCCCTCCCGGCAACTATCGGGCTCGGGCCGAAGCATGGACCGGTCTCCAGGCAATCCCTTCGCAGGAAATTGAATTCACCGTCACGCGTGAACCCGGGAGTGCCTCGTCTGGCGGGTCCAAACAAAAGCGGGCCGCTCCCAAAAAAAACGTTCCAAAATAGAAGCGCGCCTTGTCCCGCATTGAACCATTCGCCACGCCAGAATGAATGCCACTGCCAAAGCCGTACTAACCAAAATCTTTGTGGTTCACAGCCCGAATCCGTTCCGATCGAAATCGTTCACGGCGGCGCTTGCAATCGCGATCGTGAGTTGCGGTTTGTGGCTGAAAAATCGGCAGACAGGTCCGTCGGATCCCCAGCGGCTTTCCACCCCAACTGATCGATCGCAGCCTTTGGGAGCCGTCGCCAATCTCCCCCTCCCCGGCTATGGAAAAGTCGCCGGGAGCTACGCGGCAGGCTTTTTGATCGGCTTGGGTTTCCGGCGAGTTCTTAAACGCGCGGCCCTGGTCACCGCGTTACTGATCGGAGTGGTCGGGCTGGGACGGTATGCGGGTTGCGACACCCGGAAGGCGGAAGAGGAGGTTAAGAAGGGCGAAGCGTGGGTTCAAAAGGGGGTGGCGAAGGGCAAGGATTACCTCCAGGGGCTTTTGCCGTCCGCGTCCGCGGGGGGATTTGGGGTGCTGCTAGGCTTTCGCCGACGCGGCCCGAAAGGGGAAGAACCCGTCGTTACGAAAGTCCGCTGATCGATTTCTACGGTGGATCCGACGGTCCTGGCATCGACGGGATTTCCTGCGGCATATTTGGGGTCTCCGGTCGAGACTTCAGTCCGCACCCAAAACCGCGGATAAAGGAGAGGAGAACCGCGGATGAACACGGATTGACGCGGATAGAAAGGGCATGGAATCTGCGTCTATCGGCATTTATCCGTGGTTCTCATTCCCCAATAGTCGGTGGCGACAAATTCAATTCTCATGGCAAGCACAGTCTGCGCGGAAATAGCACTGCGTGCCCGAGTTGGGAAGTGCCCCGAAGGCGGTCTTGGACTGGAGTGGTAGCGCGCGGCGCATTCGTGTTCGACACAGCATATATAACATATGCAAGCGAAAAAATGCACAGTAGAGAGCTTTTTCTCTCATTTTCAGATTCCTATCCGCGGATCAGTCCGCAGGGGCGTGATTCACGAACGGAACGGAGGGACCCTCGGGCGTTTGGGCGAATTGACCATCCTGCGGACTAGAGTCCGCGCCCCGGATTGCCGGTTCCTGGAACGACTGGCCGCAGTGACCGGGTGAGGGGGGGGGGTCACTTAGATTCCACGACGTCAGGAGCCCTGAGCCTGAGACTGCCATTGCCCTCGGAAAAATAACTCACCCCTTCTACTTCCAAGATTCGCAGGTACTGATTCCACCGAAGGAATCCAATCTCGCGGCTGGCCTCCAACTTCCGCTCCCGCACTTCCAGCGCGGGTCCTCCTTGTCCCGCCAACGCCTCTCGGAGTACTCGACCGTCCATCCAGTCGGGCCGATTGATGCCGAGGACGTGCAATATCGTGGGGGCGACATCGATGTTCCCACTCGGAGTATTGCTCACGAATCCTCGCTTAAACGACGGGCCGGCGGCCACCAGCGTGTTGTTCATCTCAAACCGACTCAAGGATCCGTGCGCTCCCGTCCCTCGCGTCCCACTCGTCGCCAGCATTTGGCCCGGAGCACCAAATTCGTTCGCGTCGTCCGTCCATCGCATCGCCACGACCAGATCGGGCCCATGTCCGTTGGTGGGATAGTTCACCGTCGACAAGGGAAACGTTCCCTCCAATTCGATCCGAGAAAAAATCACCCCAGTGAAATCGCACCCCTGCAAGACCGTCGCTGCTGTGCGAATCACATCCTCGCGACGATCGATCACATAGATTAGTGCCGATCCGCCGAATTCAACCACCACCACATCTCCGGGTTCCGGATTTTCCAGCCTGGACTGGGCATTCAACCCGGCCCGGCGCAAGGCTCCCGGGACATCCCCGCCGCGGGGAACACTCGAGAATCCATGATCCGAAACCACCAGCACATCAGTTTTGTCTCGGATGCCTGCTCGGTCCAGCACCTTGATGACCTCTCCGAGGTTTTTGTCGGAAGCTTCGATGGCCGCGAGCGATTCGGGAGCGCCCACGCCCCTGGCATGTTGCGTCTTGTCAGGGTCGCTCAACCACAGGAGGGAGTATTTTGGAACGCCATTCGTCCACAAGCCGTGAATCAGCGCCTTGGTCGTCCAAGTGTCGGCGGCAATGTTCGGCGTCGTGTCCGTACTGGGAAATGCCCTGCCTTCATTCGCCGTGACCATCGGGTCGGTCGCCCCACGCGGCAGTGACAACCCGCGGCCCAGGGTCACGGATTTTCGGTGCGCTTCCGTGTCGTCACGGCGCCGGAAACGGTCGTGGAGCAACGTCACGCTCTTCGTGCCCGCGAGGTACGTGTAATGGCCAGCGGCCTGGATCAGTTCAGCCACCGTGTCCACCGCCACGTATTTGCCGCCCGAAATCCGGTCGGCGCGCCGCACCGTGTCGAGAACCTCGGAGGCAACGGAAGTCTCGGAATTGAGCTCCTCCCGAAAGTCCGAGTTGGCAAGAATCCCGTTCTGTCGAGGATGGGTACCCGTCGCCAGAACCGTCCCATTCACGACCGTAGTACTGATGTACGCGCAGTGATTACGGCGGAAGAAAACGCCGTTGGTGGCAAGAGAATACAAGTTTGGACAATACTGCGGGCGGACGAAATCCGGCCGCATGCCATCGAAGACCACGACAACGACATGGTCCGATGCGGGAGCTCCCTGAGCGGAGGCACCGGGCAAGACAGCACTCAACGCCGCAAGGAGAGCCAGCCGGAGGGCGGCGAACCACCGGAAGGAACCTTTGTCTGTGCGGCGCGCCGGGCGGGGTGTTACCATATTTTGCAGCTACCCGGAATGAAGTACCAATTCATTGCAACGCATGCCGAGAAAAAACATCCACAAGAATGGGTGGAATTTCCGCCCCGCACGGGAGAATGTTTGAATCGGCCGGTCGGCCAGCCCACACTTCCAACCCATGCTCCGGCCGTTCTTCCTACTCGTGTGCCTGTTTGTTGCTGGGCAAACCACCCTGGGTGCCGGAGGTTCGAGTCGAAACCCCGTCAGCTTGACACGATGGGCCGAAGAAAATCGCTTCAAGGCCGCGTTCAAAGCGGGGATCGGCGAACTGACGCTCTCCAATCGGTGGGCCACGCTGACGTTCAAACGAGACAATAAGCGGGCCGTAATCGACGGAGTCGCCGTCTGGCTGGCGTTCCCGGTGACGGCTCACGACGATGACGTGTGGATTTCGTCGATCGACGTGGAAAAGACGCTGCGGCCGATTTTGAAGCCGCCCCGCCTCGAAACGGGCGGCCAAATCCGGACCATTGCGTTGTCGGCGGGACACGGGGGCAAAGACGCGGGTAAGCAGGTGGGAGACCACCGGGAGAAGGACTATACGTTGAAGCTTGCACTGGAGCTTGAGCAACAGTTGAAGCGGGCCGGATTCAAAGTCGTATTGGCGCGTAGCACCGATCAATTTGTGGAATTGGCCGAACGGCCCGCCCTCGCGAAGAGGAAGGGAGCCGATCTCCTGGTCTGCCTCCACTACAATGCGTACGCCGGTCCCGGGAGCGAGACCGCGCGGGGGATCGAAACCTACAGTCTGTCGCCCCCGGCAACTTCCGCCACCAACGACAACGAGAACAATCCGTGGCCCTGGTTGCCAGGAAACCGTTTTGATGCCGAAAATCTGCTCCTCGCTTACAAGCTCCAGCAAGCGATCGTGGACGGGACAGACCGGGAGGATCGCGGGGTGCGACGCGCTCACTTCCTGGAGTTGGCGCAAGCGTCCATCCCCGCCGCCTACATCGAGGGGGGATTCATGACGAATTCGGACGATGCCAACACGATCTACGACGCTGCCGGGCGCCAACGGCTGGCCCAATCCATCGTCGACGGCCTCCTGGCCTACAAGCGACTCGTCGAACGTCGAAAGCCGGAAGTCGTGACAGACACTGGACGGCCGCCCGTTCCGTGACACTCTAGCGAGCTATGAGCATTGCCACCCGCACCGGCGACGATGGATCGACCGGATTGATGTACAACCGTCGTGTCTCCAAATCGCATCCGCGAGTGGAAGCGTACGGGAGTGTCGACGAATTGAATGCAGCACTCGGTCTGGCGCGCGCTCAGAGTCGGGAAGCCGGCCTTGATTCCATCGCCGATCCTCTCCTCGCAATTCAGAAAGACCTCGTCCTCCTCATGGGGGAACTCGCCACCGCCCGGGAGGACCTTGCCCGCTACCAGCAGGGAGGCCACACGCTGGTCGTGCCCGCAATGACCGCGACGCTAGACCAACAGGTAACGGCCATTGAAGCGCGCAATATCTCCTACCACGGATGGGCCACTCCGGGTGCGAACCTGTCCTCTGCAGCCCTGGATGTGGCCCGCACCACCTGTCGGCGTGCCGAACGCCGGGTCAACATCCTTCGCGAGAGCGGTGAAACGGAGAATGGTGAAATTTTGAAATACCTGAACCGCCTGAGTGATCTGCTCTGGCTGATGGCCCGGTGGACAGAGACCCCGCCCGCGTCTGCGACTGAGATTTGAATCGGCACGAAACACCGAAATACCCCGCTAATTCGAAACGGCCGCAAATGGAGAAAGAACCACTTTCATGCCGTATCCAATGCGCGGAGGGTGGCCGCTGAGGCCGGGTGAGGGCACTTAAATTCCACGGGGTCAGAGCCGGCGGCTGCGGGATCAACGGCGGCGCTGAAGATTCTTGGCGCCATTGACCTGGGAATGGACGCGGAGGCGGAGCCCATTCAACCGGATGAAGCCGGTAGCGTCGTCCTGATTATAGGCCTTCGTCGGATCGGCTTCCATGGTGGCAATGTGCGGGTTGTAGAGGCTCAGGGCGCTCTTTCGTCCCGCGGTGTATATACCGCCCTTGTAAAGTTTGACCCGGACGGTCCCGGAGACATTGCGCTGGCTTTCGGTGACGAGCGCCTGCAGAGCGAGCCGTTCCGGTGCGTACCAGAAACCGTTGTAGACGAGAGTCGCATACTTGGGGATGAGGGAATCCCGCAGGTGCATGACCTCGCGATCCATCGTGAGAGACTCGATCTGCCGGTGGGCAAAGTGGAGAATGGAGCCGCCCGGGGTTTCATACACACCGCGGCTCTTCATGCCGACAAATCGGTTTTCCACCATATCCACCCGGCCAACACCGTGTTTGCCACCGAGTCGGTTGAGGGCCTGCATGACGCCCAGGGGGGCAAGCCTCCGCCCATTCACAGCGACGCAGTCCCCTTTCACGAAATCCAGGGTGACGTATTCGGATTTGTCCGGAGCATCCTCCGGCGCCACCGACAACATGAACATCCCCTTGTTCGAGGGTGCGAAGGCGTCAAACCAGGGATCCTCTAAAATGCCGGCTTCGAACGAAATGTGGAGGAGGTTGCGATCCATCGAATACGGCTTCTTGGCACTCGCCTGGACCGGTATCCGACGGCTCGCGCAGTAGGCGATCATCTCGCTGCGCCCCGGAAATTGCTTGCGGAATCGTTCGTCACGCCAGGGGGCGATGATCTGTAAATCGGGGGCCAGGGCCGCGGCGGTAAGCTCGAACCGCACCTGGTCATTCCCCTTGCCCGTCGCCCCATGGGCTATGGCGTCGGCTTTCTCGGCCCGGGCGATTTCCACCATGCGTTTGGCAATCAGCGGCCGCGCGATGCTGGTGCCCAGAAAATACTGCCCCTCGTAAATCGCCCCCGCCTGCATCATGGGGAAAATGAAATCACGGGCGAACTCTTCCTGAAGATCGTCGATGTAGATTTTCGATGCCCCGGTGGTTCTCGCCTTCTTCTCCAGTCCCTTGAGCTCCTCCTCCTGGCCAATGTTGGCGCAGAAGGCGATCATTTCAGCGTTGTAGGTCTCCTTGATCCATGAGAGGAGCACCGAGGTGTCGAGACCACCCGAATAGGCGAGGACAATCTTCATAAAGCGGGCGGGACTAAACCGCGAAGTGGCGCGGGGGAAAAGAGCAAAATTGAAACTTGAACGCCCGGGCGCTCCGGCCGAATGGTCGAGGAATGGACCCGTGGGCTTTCTCTCCCCCCGCCGGATCCTAATTTCAAGTGGTGCAAACCGTGTCCGCGTTCATCCGCGGTTGCGCGCGATGTTTCCAGGTTCCGTGCCAAAGGGAAATTGCCGATCCGACCGTCTCAGGCCCGGGGGTGGGCCGAATCGTAAACTTTCTTCAACCGGTCCATCGAGACATGCGTGTAAACCTCGGTCGTCTTGAGATGCGCGTGCCCCAACAATTCCTGGACACTTCGAAGGTCGGCACCCCGGTTCAGAAGGTGGGTCGCAAAACTGTGTCGCAACTTGTGTGGAGTGATTTCCGGATCCAGCCCGGCAATCGCCAGATACCGCTTCAACCGGATCTGGAGGGTCAGCGGAGCCACCGCGTGGAGGCCATTCCTTCCGGCGAGGAACACGGGCAGTCCAAGGATGCGCGGATGAACCACCGCCGACCAGTACTCCTGCAGCTTCGCCACGGCCGGTCGGCCAAGGGGAACCTGCCGTTCCTTCTTCCCTTTACCGCGGACCCGCAGCAATCGCTCTTCAATATCCACCTCTTCAACCCGCAGGCCGCACACTTCGCTAATGCGCAACCCAGCCGAATAAATCACCTCGAGCATCGCTGCGTCCCGAAGGAAATCCGAGTCATCGACGGATACACCGTTTTCAGAAAGTTCGCGAACCCGCTGAAATTCACGCAGCGGCGCTCCGAGCAGATCGATCGCCTGCGGCTCCGTCAGGAAGCGCGGCAGCCGCTTTGGCTGAAGGGGCATGGAAAGGCTCCGGATCGGAGATTCGTCCACCACTCCCTGTCGCATCAAAAACCGGTAAAACGTCCGCAGCCCGCTGAACCGGAGTTGCACCGACGCTCGGCTTATATCCCGGCGCCCTAGCCACCGTAAATAGAGCCGAAAATCATCGCGGGAAAGAGTTTTCCACGCCGGCACGGCTTGTCGAATTCCCTGGTACCACCCGGAAAACTCGCGCAACGCCTGGGCATAGTTTCGTCGGGTGTAGCCGGATGCCCCACGATCCAACGCCAGGTGACGCAAGAATGCCGCCGTCTCGGGATCGTCCGGAATCGAGATCGAGGATTGACTCATGGTCGGGGGGGGCAGGGGTACCAAGGACTCGATGCTCCAGGATTCGGCCAGGATGCCCAACGCGACCCTCGATCACAAGCCGCCAATGCGAAGGCAAAACGACCGCAACAAAACCATGTGACAATCAGTGCATTTTGACCTGACACGAGCCAAAACCGCCGCGGAAATAATTGAACTGAACATTCGGATGATCCGCGAGCAAAGACATGGGCACTGCGGTATCCACTAGGCCTTTGGATACCATGAATGCGGTCAGCCGTTGCCCAAACGGGTTGTCGTGATTTCCCGCGTGCCAAATGGAAACCTTCTCCGCCTTCCACGTTTCAACCGGGCCGACACTGATCGCCTTGGTCGGGACCAGGGAGATATTGCCACCGCCGCTCGTCCGCGCATTCTGGGCGATGGTCAACGGATGCAAGTCCACCACGCGCGTGGCCAGTTTCCGATACTCGGCTGCCGGGGGTGGGTTGTCCCGGTACTTTCCCTTCCGGGGCAGTGGATCATTGAATGCCCAGTGCTTAACGTCTCCTTGCCCGCCTTGCATCACCGCACAGCGGATGCCCGCGTCCCACGACCGACGGTACGGCCCGGTATCGGCCTTTGGAAAATGCAAGTGGGCATCCGGCATCCGGCGGCGGCGGTCGATCCGGTCGAAGCAAAGTTCGCGATCGCATTTCTCAAAGCTCAAGGGATGGGTCACGGGAGCCTCGCGCCCGTTCTCCGGCAAATACCACTCGTCCATTCCCCAAAAATGGCCGCTGCGAACATCCAGACCGAGCGCATTCACCATTCGCGCCACCAATGGAAGTTGTTC
Organism: Akkermansia muciniphila; assembly: GCA_945861565.1. Taxonomy (GTDB): domain Bacteria; phylum Verrucomicrobiota; class Verrucomicrobiia; order Limisphaerales; family UBA9464; genus SIBK01. The sequence continues at coordinate 102,318 of CAMAUY010000001.1, read as the reverse complement.
GGTCGGGCCGACCGGGCCGCAAATTCCCACCGGATTGTCCGCCGTGCTTTGTTGCCACGCCTCGATGTATTCCAACGCCTCCGCCAGATAGAAGTCTTCGAGGGTGTCGTACAACAACACTTTAAATCCAGGCCGCGACAGCTTCTCCAGGTCGCGCAGGGTGAGTCGAGCGGCGGCATCAATTAACTCCGAATCGAGTGTCGTGTAGTCCCACCAATCGGGGGAGATCGCGCTGTGTTTGCGTGGCATGATATCTTTCTCCGAGAGTCAATCGTCCGGTTGCAGGGAAGGAAAGCCGCAAATCGGCCGTTGAACGGGCCAGGATGCACCCAACGGGTCACGGGACGCTCGGCGTTACAACCCGATACCATCGATTTCTGCGGTCGACGGGCACGCGGATATCCTCCACCCGATGCTCCTGCGTGCTGGGCGAAACGTCGCTCACCCGCAGCCAGTTTCCCGAACCCAGGTCATCCCGATACTGAACGGAATAGCTGCGAAACGCCGTGGCATTGAATAGCAGCTGCAACTGGTTAGTCCCCACCGGAACCACCCTCAGTTCCAACCGACTCGCCGCCGACATCGGATTCGTCCCGGCCCGATACTCCGATCGATTGGAGCGACCGTCGCCATCCGCGTCCGCGTCCGCATCTCGGGAATCGGTGGGGTTCAAGCCATTCGCCAACTCCCAATCATCCGGAATTCCGTCACCGTCCGCATCACTGCTGTTGGGCTCTCCGGGGGATCGACGCGTCAGCGAAACCAAGAAACTGCCACCGTCCGGCACCCGCCCCGCCGACATTTCGGGAGCGAGAGGGAAGACCGTCGCAGAATCGATGGACTGACCCACCGGACTCACCAGTCGGAGGGATTCCCCAAGTCCGCTGAGTGAGAAGTTCAGATGCGCAGGGCCTTGGCCCAAACGTCCGTCGGCCATGAGCACGATGAATCCGTGCGGTGGAACAAAAGTGAACGGCGCCAACGCAACGGCATGAGTCGCTGCCCAGATTGAGGGGTCATCCGTAAGCCGATACCCACCGAGGTCCACCGGCCGATCGTTCCCGTTGAAAAGCTCGATCCAATCCTCAGAACTTGTCGAGCCGGTCGCCCACTCGTTGACCACAACCCTCGCTCCCGAAGCGGTCGCCCCGGGCACGGCGTTGGAAGCACCCGGCGTTGGTGCCGAGAGCAGGCTCCAACGCTCACCGAAGCGCCCGATGGATTGCCCGGGCAGTTGCTGCCCAAACACTACCTTGTCCGCTAAGATCCCCGCGGAAGTCTTCAACTCGATCGTCGCCCCCGAATCTGGAAGTTCCCATCCCGTATTCAAAGGATCGCCGGCCACGATCGAAGCGCCCGTGGTCGCATCCATCCCAATCTGCAAATGACCGCCCGCGGCAAGTGTCACCCCCGAAGGAATCGTCCAGATTCGATTGGTTTCGGCGGAAACCCGCAGGCTGTATCCGGCCAACGAAACGTCGCTCGGCCGGGGATTCCGCAATTCAATCCAGTCGCCCTCCGGCACCGCCGCTCCGGAATGGGTCTGCGACCGGGCAAGGATTTCATGCAATTGAATTGCATCCGGCACCAGGAGCCCATTCGCCGCACCCGGGGTCGGGCCGCTCGGAAAATCAACAATCTCCGAGGCGCCATCCGGATAGCGACCGCGCGAAAGTCCTTCCGTTGCCGCCGAGTAGACCACTCGATCCAGTTCTAGCCCTTCCTCGGACTGCAGCTTCAAGGTCCCTCCCGTGGCGGGCAGTTTGAAATCCAGATGATCGGGCCCGGAATGCTCATCCGCCCAAAACGGTCGATGCCCCGCCGCCGCGATATAGGTCAGGGATCGAATCTGGAACAATGCGTTGCTGACGCCCAGGTAGAGATTCTCAACGGCCGCAGGGTTGAGGGAATCCCGGTTGTAAATCTCGATAAAATCGTCATCGCCCGGCAAGGGATTGGCCCTCCACTCATTGATCACGAGGCTGCTGGGGTTCGCGAGGGTTGCCGCCCGATTCGCCTGGCCCGGTGTCGGTACCAATAATGCCCGACGGCCCTCGACCCACCCCACGGAATAGTCCGGAATTTGCGGTCCGTAGCTGAACACGTCCGCAACCGTTCCGTCGGCCCTCTCCATCACCACCGTGACGCCCTCTTTGGGCAACGGCATACCACTGTGCAACTCTCCCGAAATTGCCTTGGAATCCCACCAGATCACCTTCCACTCTCCCGCCGCAAGCCGCGTCCCTGCCGGAATTACGAATCGCTCGTCCCCATCCCCCAAGCCCAACCTCCAGCCGTCCAGCACCACGGGGTCTTTCGACACGTTTTCGAGCTCCAACCAATCCGGAAACCCACCGGCATGCTCCACCGCCATTTCATTTTGTGCCAATATCTCCGAAATCCGCACGACCCGCTGGGCTGAACTCGGCCGGTACCTGCCCGGAGTCCCCCCCACCCCGGAAGCGATCCAACTTTCGGCCGTTCGGGGATCCGCCGCGGGGTCCGCAATCTCCAGAGAGCGACCCGTTCCACTGCCGACCGCCGGCCAGCCTCCGCCGGGCTGATAATCAACCGTCTGAACAATGTTTCCGGACGGATCCATCAGCGACACCCTCTCACCCCCGTTGGCGAGACTGCCCTTAAATCGACCCGCGACCGCCAACCCCGGGTACCGGACGCCAAACTGCGTCTCATTCGCATCCGATCCAATCACCCAACTAACATGCGGCGGAAGAATGCTGTCCAACGGAAACTGGAATCCGATGCCCCGAAAACTATAGCCACTCAAATTCACCGCTGCGTCCGTCGGATTGGTCAGTTCCACATATTCGAATTCGGGGCCACCCGGAGGGTCAACCATGATTTCCGTGATCCGCACCGGAACCCCCAGATCCTCGACCTGAAACGTGGCCTCGCTGACCGCGCTCCAACTGTTCGTCAGCATCGAGCGGGCCTTGACGACCACGCTCCCATCCAACCGCGGCGGCTGCTGCGGATCATACCGGCGGGCCGTCGCCGCCATCGTCCCAGCAAACGGTACCCGCGGATCCGCACCATCCGTCGTATACCAGATCTCGCCCGCCCGGTGGGTCATCCCGAGGGCATATCCAGCCGGCACTGTTCCGCCATGAACCCGAAATACCGGGGCGTTGCTCCCGGCCGAAAACCCCTGCGCATGGAAGTGCGTGAACAACGGCTTGGGCCGGTTCGATGTCCACGACAGGATGCCGCGGCTCATCCCGGGTATGATCTTCGACATCACCTGGTGGAGGGCGTTGAAACGGTTTGTCAGGACCGCCCCGCTCAGTGCGCCGCCATTGAAAAAGTGCCTCTGAATCCGATCCGCGAACAACAGCTTGTATTCGGGATTCACCTTCATCCGATTATGGATCGACGCAATGGCGGTGTCTCCGGTCAAGGCATCGGTGAAGGTGTTCCCCGTAACCGGACGGTCAAAGCTTCCCAGGGAAAATTCGGCGTCCCAGATGTAAAACCGCCAGAGCGCACCCGCCCGCCGCTCGCGTCCCGCCCGCCAGTTGTTATGCGGCCAATCGCCATTGAATCCCCAGGCATTGACGATGAGGTAATCGATGAAATTGGTCACATCCAACCGCCTCGACATTTGCTGGTAGTTCAACGCATTTGTCATCGGCTTGCTCTTCACAAAGGAAAGCATCGAATTGAAGTCCCGATTATCCCCGTCAATGACTCCGCTCTGCGACATCACATCCCAGAATTTTCCACCTCCATGGTGCGCCTGCAAAAATCCCGATTCGACCCGTTCGCACGGATTATAGAACCCCTTGTAAATCCCATCGATGTACAGGGCAGCAAAAGTCCCCTGGGCCGACACCTGCCCGCACGCCGCGAAACTCCGCCGCATCATCTCGTCCTTCACAAACGGATTGTCCTGATCATTCGATCCCGCCCGACACACCAGCACGTCAAATTCACTCACCGGCGTCGTGGGAAACCACGGATACCGAAGCTTGCCCGCCCCATAGTCTCCTCGAAAATAGAACCGCCAGGAAAACTTGCTCGACGAATTCAGTCGCGGACGGAAGTAATCGCTCGCCTGCAGCCGAATGCCACAGTCTTCCTGAAAGCCCGAGTTGTCGCTTTTTATATATTCGAGCGAAATCGGACGCTCCCACGCGATCCCCCGGTTCTTCGGGTTGTAATACCCCGTGCCAATCCCGACGATTCCAGTCCGCCCCACCAGATTGTTGGTTGCCGTCACGATGGACAATGCGGCGAGGGACCGCTGGTTCGCCGGAAGTGCGTAGAGATAGGTATGCGTCCGGATCACGGAGGGGATTCGACCCGGGCTGTCCGCGGCGGCCCGCAATACCGTGGTGGCTCGCACGGCAACGGGCCCGAAGTAGATCGCTCCATTCGTGCCGGACGGCTCCGATCCGTCCCGGGTATAGCGAATCGTCGATCCGGGCGTCGGACAGGTCAGAACCACGTCAAAGGGAACATCAAAGTATCCCCGTTCCACACTGAAATGAACCGGTTCGGTGGCCCCCGCAATCGCGCTCTCCCCGTTCACCGCGCCGGGCGTCGGCGGACTGAAGTAGCGCCATTCGTTCGCGGAATTTAAACCGTAGGAAAAATCGGCTCGCTGCTGCGGGAATCCCGGCCGAATCTCACTCACTGCCGAACGGGGAGATTCGAGATTGTACAGGCCGAGGTATTCCCCGTCCACCGCCAGCTTGAAATTGGTATGCAGCCGGCTGCGGTTTGTCGCCCGGTCCTTGCCATCGGCATAGATCAGAATGAATTGCCCCGCCCCGACCGTTACGTCGGGAAACACCCAGGCATCCGGCACTTCCGGATCATCCGTCAGGGTCCATCCCGCAAGATTCACCGATACGGATCCCGCATTGTAGAGCTCAATCCAGGCCGAGGTGTCCTGATCTTCATCCCGCAATCCCCGCGTGTTGATCGCCAGGACTTCGCTGATACGGATGGCGGGTTGCACGGCGTCCGGATTCACCTCGAGGGTCCACGATCCACCCGGGAAAAATTGTGGAATCTCCCCCAGGTCATGGATTCCAGCAGCGTCCGCCCATCGCAACGTCGCCATGCCATTCGTCACCCTCGGCGAAAACTCAAAGACATAAGGTCCCGGGCCAAAGCCTGACACCGCCAACGCGGACTGGCCGTTTAAGAGCAAGCTTTCGGCAGTGACCCCCTCGACGCTTTCACTGAACGTCACCTCAACCTGCCGAAGGCTCCGCACGGTACTCCCCGCCGGCGGCAGCCGGCGGCTGACCTCCGGTTGGTTCGGGTCCAACAACCGGTATTGCCACGTCGATCCCGGACTATTTTCCCCAAATCCATTGGGGGGAATCGCCCGATCGGTAATCCAATGAATCGGCGTCCACGAAAAAGTTACATCGCCGATGGGCGGTTGTGGAAATTCGAAGGTCCAAGTGGCGCCTTCCCCACTCACCGACGTTCCCGTGACGCCGTTAATCAGCAGATCCATCGCATCGACCCCAGAAACGGGCTCGCTAAAGGTGACCGTCACCTGCGTCAGGTTCGTGACATCGCCCGGGGACGGACTAACGCCGATCACTTTAGGCGCGGTCGTCTCCCGGTCGGTGAGATCGAGCGACGCGTCAAACAGAATGTCGGAGCTTTCGAGGGAGACGTTGAACAGCTGGACCGCAATCACATTGGTGCCGGAAACGAGGCTGGACAGGTTGGTGCTGGTCAGAGTCTGCCAAACGTGCGGTTCCGGCACCGCACTCAGAGCGTTGGTGTTGTGGGGCAGTTCGCCCGCCGGCAGATTGTAACGAAATAGCTCCCGTCCATTCACCCACAGGATCATGCCATCATCGACGACGGCATTGACGATCAACTGAGCGACCGCACCGGGATTGAAAAGGATGAACTCGCGGCGGAAAAACAAGCTCCGAAATTCCCCCCGCATTCCGGCAATGGGGGTTCCCTCGGGGATCGATTCGCCGTAATAAACGGGCAGCGGTACTTCCTCCCAATCCGACACATCGTACCCCATCCGCCGCCACGCCCCGCGGTCCGGGGCGGAGGCTTCGCGAGTTCCCGGGAAAACACGCCAGACGGAGTTCGTTTCGAACACGGTCCCACCGTGGAGGGACATCGTCACGCTCAGCAACGACAGGAGCCCTTGGAGAAAGTACGAGACTCGAAGTGGTCCAGAGGACATCATGAATAATCCACCGTAGCAGCTCTCGTACCAAATGCCATGCGAGCGGCTCTCAGGCCGACGGCGCTCATTGGGACGGAACCGGAATACGTCCTACGACACCGCGGATACGATTCTGACCACGCACGGATTCCGCTGCAACGGGCGCCGCACTCGCCGGCTCAACTCCTGTTTTCAGGCGCAGAACTGCAGGTGCCCGCTCCCGCATTCCTACATGCGGAGATGCTCCCAGACGGCGCCCGGGGAAAGTCGCAGGTTGACGAAGAACGGGCCGAAGTCCCCGAACCGGGCGCTGACTTCATCAAAGCGCATTTCGTACACGATTTCCTTCACCGCATCTAACTGGTGAGCCAGGAGCGTCACCCCCCACTCCCACTCGTCGAGCCCCGTCGACCCGGTGATCAGTTGGGAAATCCGGCCGGCGTATTTCCGACCCGTCCGGGCATGGCCTGCCATCAGCCTTTTCCGCGCGTCGAAGTCGAGCGAATACCAGTTATCCCCACCCTGCCGGCGCTTGCTCATCCCGTAGAAACACAGGATCGGCCAGTCATCGAGCTCCGGATACAGGCGGTAGTGTTGATACTCGATGTTTCGCTCCTGTGCCGCTGCGAACGCCGTCGCAAACTCCGGAGTTCCCTCCACCAGCTTGCGCTCCCCGTGCTGCAGCATCCGCTTCAGATCGTCGTCCGTGCTCACATATTCCGGGAGTTCGGTGACACTCAGGTACGAATAGACGGGCACCAGCGCACCGGGCGGAAAGCAGGCCTCCACCGCTCGGTGCATGCGACCCATTTGGTCCAATCCCTCGGCAAATAACATGAAACCCAAGTCCGCCTTCCCTCCAACATTCGCCAACGTCAAAATCCGCGGATGGGCTGGCCCCGGATGCAATCCCACCAATTCTTCGAGCCGACCTTGAGCCGACGAAGACTCCCCGGCGGGCAGCGTCGACCAAATCCGACGGTCAAGACGATAGAAAAGATGCATCACATGGATGCCTTGTCCCAGTTTCAGTGCGGCGGTAGACATGGAAAAATGCAGGGGTCTTGGAACGATTCAGTACGGAAATGGCGGCTTTAGACAAGTTCGTTGCGGTGTCAATCGACCGCCAATACATGATCTAACAACTGGGGTAATTGGTCCAGGATGCCGGCTTCCGCCGCCACCAAATTCGCTCCCGCCGCAACCGCGGCATCCACCAGTTTTTCGTTCTTCGGATCTGCGTAGCCCAGGACCGGCACGTGAATGGTGTCCGGATCCGCCCTCAATTCCCGAATGATTCCGCAGAAATCTCCATTCCGAAGCGCCAGATCCGCAATAATAACGATCGGTTTCTCGCGCCGGGCAGCCGCAACTACTGCGGTAGACACCGGAACGACTTGAGAACGGTAGCCGAGATCTGCCAAACGATTTACGAGGCGCGAACCCGGCAGCAGGTTTTCGTAGAAAATGAGGGCTAGCGGTTTAATCACGACCGGCGAGCGTGAGGTAGGAACCCGGACAGTCAACTTGAATGCATCATGGAACCGCGGATGAACGCCGATAAACGCTGATTCCGGGCGCTCACTCAGAAGGTAAGAGGCATTGGCTTCCTCTTATCCGCGTCCATCCGTGTCAATCCGCGGTTCTTCCCCCCGGTACTTTGCGTTTCGACTCGCACGTTGTCCGGGGACGTTTTGACCAAGCCCTCTGCTTTGTTTCGCGGCTTCGCGGGCGAATCCTACCGCGTGGCTCCGGTCGGGAAGAGCCCGATCAAGGCATCGACCCGTTGGCAGGAGTAACTGGGGTGATGCTGGAACTCGTGAAGATTTTTGCCATCCACCCGCTGCCAGGCGGCGCACCGCTCGGAGGTGGCAAAAGGTTCAGTTTGTCGTGCACTCTCATCCAACGTTACTCAGGCATGTCCACCGAACTCAGAGCTCGCGCCCAGGCTTTTCTTAATCGCGGGATCCCCTCCGGGATGGACTACGCACCTGATTCGATCGCAGAGAGGATCATCGCAACCTACGCCAATCGCGGTCGTCTGCCCGAGGGGGACGAAAACGCTGAACTCATCGAATTGGCCCACCTGGAGTCTTCGGCGATGGCGGATCAAATGACGGACCCCTCGGCCGCAGGATACTTCCGTGAATGCGCCGCGATTCTCGAGGCGTTGATGGTCTGAGGGGGGACTTTCAGATTTTCGGCCAAATCTCGCCGTGTCCGAAAACGAGAATGACCGCATCCAGGTTTTCACCGCCGAGGGACGATTTGTGGCGCAATGGAAGGACCCTGCCATGGGTCGTCCGTATGGCGTGCGCATCGGAAAGGACGGTCGACTGTATGTCGCGGACGGCGGCGAACAGCCGTCGACGCCGCCCAACCGTTCGGGCCTGGCCGTGATCACCCTCGAGGGCAAGGCACGGCGATTGGGGTCGCCACGGACTTCTGGCGGTGGCCACGCGACCTCTGGGGTGGCGACGGGTTGAGGGGGTTCAGCGCCGCCGGGACTCCGCTCTTCAGCGGCCGCACAAGGCATTCGGCGGTTCTGGCAACTGACACCGCATCGCCCCGAAATGCAGGACTTTGAAAAGGCTCTTGTGGCCAAAGGGTCAATAGCGCATTAAGTGCCGGCGGGTTGACGAACCTGGCGGAGACGGTCATCGTCGGTAACGCGGAACCGCTGGTGTTCTATCGCGCCTTCGAGTTTGAAGCGAACCCGCCGCTGTTGGAGTCGCCGCGCAATGGATCACCTCCGCTGCTTTACGGACAACCCGGCGTGACCTATCTATTCCAATACTCGCCAACCATCGGGGCGGATGCGACCTGGACGATTCTCGAAAGCTTCACCCTGTCGAACTCGTTCCGGTTCCTGGTTCCCACGAACACCGGCGCGTTGAACCGTTTCTATCGAACAATCAAGCCATAATAGCCCAGCCTAATGTACCCGATTCACCTTGGTATCGTCGGCGCCGGAACGGTCGGAGGCGGCCTCCTTCAAGCACTCGCTCGCAACGGCTCCCTGATGGCCTCGCGCCTCGGGGTCGAATTCATTGTGACCCGGGTGGCCGTCCGCGATCCAAAAAAGGCCCGCTCCATCCCGGTTCCGACCGATCGCATCACGAACGACTGGCGGGCCGTGGTGAAGGATCCGGCGGTGCAGGTGGTGGTGGAACTCATCGGCGGCACGACCACCGCTCGTGACGTGGTATTGGCCGCACTCCGGCTCGGCAAACCCGTCGTCACCGCCAATAAAGCACTCCTCTCCGCCCACGGTCCGGAACTGTTTGCGGCGGCCGCGAGCCACGGCACCAACCTCTATTACGAAGCGTCTGTCGCCGGCGGCATTCCGATTATTAAAATCCTTCGCGAAAGCCTCGCCGGAAATCAGATTCTCAGCATGCACGGCATCGTCAACGGGACCTGCAACTACATCCTTACCCGGATGAAGCTCGACGGGGCCGAATTTGCCGACGTCCTCGCCGACGCCCAACGGCTCGGCTATGCGGAAGCGGAGCCATCCCTCGACATCGACGGTCATGACGCCGCCCATAAGACGGGCATCCTCGCATCGCTGGCTCACGGCAGCTGGGTAAAGCCCGAGCAGATCCACACCGAAGGGATCCGCCACCTCAGCAAACTGGACATCGGGTTCGCCAGCCAACTGGGCTACACCATCAAGCTGCTGGGTGTGGTGAAGTTGCTCGACCCCGTTGGAAAAGCTCGTCCAGCTCGGGTTGTCGGGCGGAAGGGGCGGAGCCAATCCGACGGCCGTCGGGCCGCAGTCCAGGTTTCTGTTTATCCAGCCTTGGTGCCCGACTCCCACGTGCTTGCCTCCGTGAATTTTGCCTACAATGCCATCTCCGTTCACGGCGACATCGTGGGTGAAACGCTTTATTACGGCCGCGGAGCAGGCCAGGATCCCACTGCGAGCTCAGTTCTGAGTGACCTGGCGGATGTTGCCCTCGATCTTAAGCACGGGTCCACCCAACGAGTTCCTCCCTTCGTTCCGCATGCCTCGCAGTGCCCCGTCGTACCGCTGGCGGAGGTCGTCTCGCGGTACTACCTCCGGCTCAGCGTCGCAGATCGCCCGGGTGTCCTGGCAAAAATTGCATCCGTCCTGGGCAAGGCCCGAATCGGAATTTCCTCGGTCATACAGCCCGAGGGTCACGAGGGAGAAATCGTGCCGCTGATTCTCATGATCCATGACGCCACCAATGCCGCGATGCAGAAGGCGCTTCAGCGCATCGCTCGGCTCTCCGTGGTCAAAGCGCCGCCGGTGATGATCCGGGTCGAAGCGTTTTCGTGAGCGAGAATTTATCCGCGATGCGACAATCGCCACCTCACTCGCCGCCTCGCATCAGCAGTTCGGGAGCGGCTGAGCGCACGTAGTTTTCACAGCACTTCAAGGTCTCGGCAGACGTCCGGGCGGCGAGAGCCGATTTTGCCAGTTCCCGAGATTCGGTGAGTCGGATCCGCCGCAAGAGATACTTCACGGCAGGCAGGGCCGCCGGGGTGACGCTGAGCTCGTGAACGCCGAGTCCCACCAGCAGCGGCACGAGCAGCGGATCCCCGGCCATTTCTCCGCACACGCCAACCCAGCGATTGCGACGTCGGGCGGCGGCAATCGTCATCTCGATCAAGCGCAACACGGCGGGATGAGTCGGCGCATAAAGGCCCGCCACGCGTTCATTGAGACGGTCAACCGCCAGCGTATACCCGGTTAGGTCGTTGCTCCCAATGCTGAAGAATTGACAATGCTCCGCCAAGGAATCGGCGATCAAGGCCGCCGAGGGAATCTCGATCATCACCCCCACCTGCAGAGCCTCGTCAAACGCCTGGGCGTTCCGGCGCAGTTCCAGGCGGCATTCCTCCAAGAGCGAATTGGCCGCCAGCAATTCCTCGAGCGACGCGATCATGGGGTACAGCAGTTGGACCCGCCCGTGGGCCGAGGCCCGCAGGATAGCCCGCAGCTGGGTCTTGAATACCTCCGGTTGGTCAAGGCATACCCGGATCGCACGCCACCCCAGAAACGGGTTGGGTTCCGGGAAGGTTCGTTCGACCGGAAGTTTGTCGCCCCCCAGATCCAGGGTTCGCAAGATGACTTCGTTCGAACCGGCGGCTTCCGCGACGGCTCGATACGCCGCATATTGGGCTTCTTCATCAGGGAATTGCGACTGATTCAGAAACAAGTACTCGGTCCGAAACAACCCCACGCCCTCCGCACCGCTGGAGAACACCGCTTCCATGTCCGCCGGAGATTCAATGTTGGCCGCCAGCAGGATCCGGTGACCGTCGAGCGTGACCGCCGGCTGATCCCGCAATGAACTCAGCCGTTCTTCAAACGCCACCCGCCGTTGGCGAAGTTGGCCATACTGAAAAAGGGTGTGATCCGTCGGCTGGGCAATCAGTTGTCCGGAAAACCCGTCGATCAGCACCTGTTCTCCAGACCGCACGTTGCGGGTAATCGCCTGGACGCCGACGACCGCAGGGATTCCTAGTTTCCGGGCGAGGATCGCGGTGTGGGACGTCTTGCCGCCCGCTTCCGTCACGAAACCCAACACCATGCGCCGGTCCATCTGCGCGGTGGCCGATGGGCTGAAATCATGGGCCACGAGAATGCATGGCTCCCGGAGGGTCGACAAATCCCCGGGCTCGCCGGCACCCGTCAGCGCGCGCACGAGCCGATGGCCGATGTCATGGACGTCCGCCGCCCGTTCGCGTAGATATTCATCCCCCACGGCGGCCAGCGCCCCGGCGTACCGATTGACCACCGCGTCGACTGCCGCCTCGGCATTCATCCGCTGTTCGGTGATCGCTCGGCGGATTTCTTCGAGCAATACGACATCTTCCAGCACCAGCAAATGCGCTTCAAAAATCTCGGCATCCCCCGCGCCAATCTGCCCGGCAACCCGCGTTTGAATCGCCTCCAATTGACGGCGCGTCACCGCCAGCGCCGCATGGAGCTTCGCCAACTCCGGGGCCGTCTCCTCCGGTGCCAGCTCCCTCCGCATCACCTCGGGGATGGAGTTCCCCAATAACCGCACCGGCGCCATCGCAATCCCTCCGGAAACCGGAAGTCCGGTGAAATGCCGTTCCCCGGGAAGGGCGGCGGCCGACGTTTTCGAAGCAGGGACCATGAACTTGAAGTCAGGAAAGGGAGAGGAAGTTTTGGAGAGTCTGCCGACCGTTTTCCGTCAGAATGCTCTCAGGATGAAATTGAACGCCCCAAATCGGCAACGTTCGGTGTCGCAATCCCATCACTTCCCCCTCCTCCGTCCAGGCGGTGACTTCGAGGAATTCGGGGAGTGTGTCCCGGCGGGCGACCAGCGAGTGATACCGCGTGGCGTTGAACGGATTGGGCATGCCCCGAAACAGGTCCTTCCCGTCGTGGTGAATCGGCGACGTCTTGCCGTGCATCATCCGATAATTTACTTCGACGGTCGCCCCAAAGGTGTGTGCGATGCACTGGTGGCCGAGACAGACCCCGAGGATGGGGATCCGACCCTCCGCAAAGCTCCGAATCAGGTCGTTGGACAACCCCGCCTCCCGGGGCGAACAGGGTCCCGGCGAAATCAGCAGCCGGGAGGGATTTAGGGCAAGCGCTTCCGCGACCGTAATCCGGTCGTTTCGATGAACCTCCATCTTGACCCCCATCTCTCCCAGGTACTGGACAAGGTTGAAGGTGAACGAATCATAGTTGTCGATCACCAGCAGCATCCGGTGATCCTAACAACGGCGACGAACCAAGGAAAGCGTATCCGAGCTAATCCCTGGCGGGTAGCTCACGTCTTCGGCAGGTCAAACAACGTGAGCGTCCGCGCCAGCACATCGTGCACAAAGGCGGCGGGCACTGTGCAGATGGGCTGCCATTGACGCTCGCGCCAATCCTGAGAGCGCAGATGGTCGCACAGCACGACGCCGGAAAGGGGAAGTCCTGCGGGCACGGCCAACTCGAAGGGGTAGCCTTTGATCCGGCTGGTGATTGGGCAAAAAACAGCCAGACCTGTTTTTTCGTTGTAGCGCGTGTGGCTGAGCACGATGGCAGGTCGACGTCCTGCTGGCTCGCGGCCTGCCTGGGGATCGAACATCAACCAACCGAGAGCGCCAAGTTCGGGGGTTGGGGGTGATTTCTTTTTCATGGCGACAGTACCTCCCTGCCCACGTCGGCACCCCACTCCGTCGCTGGGTGCAGGTTCTCCGAGGTCACTTGCGCGAGTAGATCATCAAGGCTCAGGCATTTCAGTGCTGGTTTCACCATGAGGCCCGCTTTGCTCACCCGCAGAGTTACTGCATCCCCCTCCTGCACGTGGATTTGCTTCGCTACTGCGCTGGGGATGCGCAAGGCAAGGCTGTTGCCCCATTTCTGAATTGTTGCCGTCATGTTTCTACATTGAAGCTACAGCAATACGTTGTCAAATTCGATTGCGGGTTCGTCTCAAGCTTCGCCTGAATCGGTTTGGGCACCTCGGACATTGCGCGCAATACTGGGTGGAACGGCGGCACCGGGGTTGCGGCGAGCACGGGATCCAGGATGTTCCAGGTCAATCAAGCCGTCATCGGAGCATGCATCAAAGAGAATCAGAGGATGAATGCCAGGCGCGTCTCCTATTTGGCGGCGGACGCGGCCGATTGACGGAAGTGATCAAGCTTGGCGATAAATTTAGCCGGTCCGCCTTGCGAGTACCCGACATGCCGGCCCAGTTCCTTGCCGTCGGCATCAATGAGGACAAATGTGGGATAGCCATTCGCCCCGTACTTTTGCTTCAACGTCTGGTTCGTCTTCTTGATGCTGGCCGTCTGCTCCTTGCTTTCCGGAAAATCAACATCCACCAGGACTACGTTCTTGGCAGCGTATTCTAGGAACTCCTTTTTCAACAACACGTCGGCCTTCATCTTCTTGCACCAACCGCACCAGTCGGAGCCGGTAAAATTGAGCAACACGAGTTTTTTTTCCTGCTTCGCCAGCAAATGCGCCTTGGTAAAATCATCGTGCCAGACCGCCTGTGCGAAGGTCAGGGATTGAAAACACAGGAAAAGAAATGCGAAGCGCAGCGAATTTTTCATAGCCGGTTTACGTTTTGAGGTGAGCAATGGCAGAACTCAGAATGACAATACACTTTCGGCGTGCCGGCGAAAGTCTTTTGCATGGCGACCGATTGCCGGGGGGAAGAACCGCGGATTCACGCGGATTCACGCGGATAAGAGGAAGCCGTTGCCTCTTACCCACCTTCGGAGTGAGTGCCCGGAATCAGCGTTTATCGGCGTTCATCCGCGGTTCCAAACTCCGGTTCATTGGATTACTGGAATATCCAAGCCGAGGGCCTGGTGAGGCCATTTGTTGAAGGAGTGCGGCATTAATCTCCGTTCAAAGTGGGTCGCAACCCTGGGCTTCGAGGCGAACTTTACGCCTACATTGGCGGCCATCACCGACGAATTAGACGGCATCGACCTGGGCGATGACCGCCTCAACCGGCGTGTCCGCGACGTGTTCCACGACAATTTACGCCATCGGCGTGTGTTTGAACTTGCGCACGCGGCCGTAGGGAAGCCATTCGAGCACGTAAAAGTCGCCCTTCGAGTCCACGCACATCGCGTGCGGCGTGGCAAACTTGTCCCGATGGCCCGTTTCAAATTCTTCCTTCTTCACGCCCTTGCCATCGCCGAGGCGCGCAACGGGCCTGTCGTTCCGGTCGATGATTGCGATGAGACCGCCGAGGTCGGGTATGTAGATGTGATCCTTATGCTGATAAAAACAACACGGGTTGCGGACGAAATCACCACTGATCGTGCGCTTGTACTTTAGGTTGAGGTCGAACACCTCGTAACGGCTATTCGCACGGTCGGCGATATAGATCTCCGGCTCGGCCCGCAGTGTGCTAACCCAGATGCCGTGGCAGGTATTGAATGTGCCATGGGGCGCGTTCGGGCCTTTAAGCGCGTCCGCGGCGGCTCGGCCACCGATCGTCTTAAGATGCTTAAAATTCTTATCGAACCGGCTCACGATCTGGCTGCCGTAACCGTCCACCACGTAGATATCGCCGTTAGGCGCGACCGCCACGTCGGTGGGGTTCGTCCACGTGAATTTCTGCGACGTGGAATCTTCCTTCTCCACGTTTCCGATGGCGTAAAGCACCTTGCCCTTGAGATCGGTTTTGTAAACGCGCTTACCCAGGTTCTTATCCGGGCCCGCAACATTCTCGGTGAAATAGAGGAACTCATTCCGGCCCTCCTTGCTCCAATAGATGCAGTGCGCCGTGGCCATGATCTGCTCGGGCGAGTAACCAATCTTGTCGCCAAAGTCTTTGCTCCACGTTTCCAGCAGCCGACCCTCCCGACTGAAGACGGCGACGCATGGATTCACCGAGCGCGACGTAACATAGACGCGGTCCCTCGAGTCGACGACGATGCCGCAGCCAAGGCCGTAATTCATGCCGGCAGGCAACTTACCCCAATCTTCGTCGAGCGTGTACGTCCACGGGCCGGAGCCGATGCGGACGGCGGTGCCCGTTGGATCTTTCTCACCGGTAACACAGCCGGCCAGGGCGACTCCGGCGGCGGAAACACTGGTGGTCTGGAGGAAATCACGGCGGGTAAGGCGGCGAGGGAAAAGATAGGCACTGGTGCTCATGATACGTTCGTTGGAATGGAGCCCGACGGTAGCAAACGACTGGGGTAACGCCCTAGAGGAAAAAAGCGATGGGATTCGAGAAGGGTGGGTGTTTGGTCCAAGGCGGGAGTGCACTCCCCGTTGGGCTGAAGGATGACGACGAGCCGTTAAGCCGATCCAAGATGCCTTTATTGGTTCCTATGGGTGCAATAAAAACGGCGGACTCGCTCTCGCGAATCCGCCGTGTTGATTAATACGTTGGGAGGAAGTTCCCGCAATCGATCCGGCTGTTGAGTAAACTCGGGTCGCTCGCGTGAAAACCTGCTCAACTTCAGATTACTGTCGAGCGCGGTAGAACTTTGCCGTAGTACCTGTTGTTGCCGTCGCGTAAGGACTCGTGGCTCCTGGCACGTCAACGTACGGTCCCTCAACCTTATCTGCGGATTGGAGGACTGCCGTGTAGGTAATCGTAACGCCCGTTGCCGTTTTCACGATGGTCAGCGGCCCCGGCGGGACGGTCGTCGTAGCGCCCGTGCCTCGAACGATCATTCCGCTGATGCCTCCGGAATTGTCTTCCATTTCCGCGAACCAAAGATACTCACCGGCCTTGAGCGTCACGGCAATGGTCTGCGGATTTCCTACAGGAGTTGGAATCCCGGTGCCATCCACAATAGTCGTTCCAGCGTAGTTGCCGGTGTTCTGTTCGGCAGGCTCCTTCAAACCTTTGATATCATCGACCCAGACTTTGCCAAATCTTCCGTTGCCGTCGTTTACTCGCCCTTCAAACACCGTCACATTGTAGGGACCAGGCTTCAGACCGGCGAATCGCATCAGTACTTCGGTTCCCGCCGTGTCCGGCAAGCGATACAGATAGTCGTCTTTGACGACTGCGGGAACCACGACTCCGTCATAAACCACATCCACCAGTGCGGGGGCTGGGTTGTTGGCAGTCTGGCCTGTAGGTGGGTCCAAACTGAGGGATGCCGTCAGCGCAACATTGTCCAGAATGGTCACCGTGACATTTTTGTTCGTATCCTTGGAGGCGTCGATCAGTTTCCAAGTCACTTCCGTTCCATCGGCATTAGCAACGCCCGTGCCACTGTCGCTATCGGGCCGCACGTTGGCATTTGGATCGGCGTAGCTCCAAGTCGGGATCACAACCCAATCCCCCAATTTTGGCGGATATGTGCCCGTTCCATTTCCGTCGGCATCCAAAATCTCCTTGTCGTTTTGCAAGTGGCCGAAATCAAGCTTGAACAAACCTTTGGACGTGGTGATATCCACCGGCGGTGGCGGGGTGCTAACGGATCGGATGATCAAGCCGCTAATTCCGCCTGAATTATCTTCCATTTCCGCGAACCAAAGATACTGACCTGCCTTGACTTCTACCGAGACTGTTTTCGGGCTTCCGTAAATAGCCGGGGTTCCCTCAGCGGTCGTCCCGGAATAGTTGCCGGTGTTTTGTGTCGCCGGCTCTTTTGCGCCCGTGATATCATCCACCCAGACCTTGCCATATCTGCCGTTGGCGTCATTGACTCGGCCCTCAAAAACCGTCACGTTGTAAAACCCAGGATTCAGATTGGCGAATCGCATCAGCAGTTCCGTTCCAGCCGTGTCCGGGTTACGATACGAATAGTCATCCTTGACGATTGCGGGAACTACGACTGTGTCGTACAAGGCGACCACGTTTTGAGGCGCCGGGTCGTTGTGGGTCTGGCCAATGGGCGGTTCGCCACCGAGGGACAATGTCAGCGCCACATTGTCAAGAATTGTCATCGTGACATCGCTGTCTTTGTCTGCCGAGAAGTCGGCCAGTTTCCAAGTTACTTCGGTGAGGGCGGCATTCGAGGTACCAACAGCATGGCCCCGCTCAGCAAGTACGTTGAGATTTGGATCCGCGAAAGTCCAAGTCGGGATCAGCGTCCAATTCGTCAAGACGTCGTGAAACGTCCCCGTCGGGGTCAAGGTCCCGTCGGATTCCACGGTCACAATCTCCTTGTCATTTTGTAGGACGCCAAAGTCAATCTTGAACAGGCCTGCGTACGTGCTAACCGGCAACTGCGAATTGACCACCGCAATCGCGGTAGCCAGAAGCATCCACCTCTTTATTTTTCTTGTTTCAGTCATAATAGTTTTAATTTTTTACGGTATTTCCGCCTAACTTTGAATTCGAAAGAACCCAACCCTCCGGATTTAAGGCAACTTCTACGAAGATTGCCAAGTTTTTTTTACAAAAAATTGACGACGGCGACGCACGGGAACTCTGGACCGCGGCCGGACCGCCGACTTCAGTCCGCCGGATACTGCAACGGCAGGAAGCGTCCGGGAAAATCCCATCGCCCGTCGGGATTGCGACGGTCCTGCGGAATAAATCCCGCGCTCCGGACTGCCGGTTCATGAGCGGGTCGAGGCGGGTTCGAACATTCGAAGACCTCCAAGCCTCAAGCGTCCGTCATCGCGCCGGGATCTACCCCTTCCCGAACACACCAGTCGCGGTAAGCGAGAGGCGAGATTTCGCTCGGCTTGATTTCACTGCGCCCCCCCCAGAAAACATTGGTGTAGCTGACGACGATACCCAACTCGGCAAGGTGGCGGTCGATGGCCTCCTTGTGAGCGAGAACTGTCGCCTTGTCTGTGCCGTGGGCGACTCCCATGATATTGACATTGCGAAATTCGGGCCCTCCCTCGCGCCAATAGGCGTGGGTCATGATGTGATGACGTCCGACTTCGCGCCCGGCGGCAATCTCCTGGCCCGCCGGCACTGCCCAGTGGAAGAGCGCATTAAATTTGGTAACGCGCTCACCGTCCGCGAGCGGCTTGACGTGCTCGAGAAACGTGCTGAATCGGCCAATGATTTTCCGCCGATTGAAGTCCTCGGCCATTGCGCGAAATTCTTCAACGGACACCTCGGCCTCCCGAGCCCGGGACCGCCACAGATCCCGCACGATTTCGTCAGCGGAAAACTCTCGTTTCAGAGCAATCAGCACCCGCCACTCACGATCGGAGAGTCGGGTTACCCCAACATCGAGAGTGTCCGCTGGTTCTGGACTCCGGCTCCCTGGTTCCATTCCGCGGCGACGCACATGTCCGACCCCGAGAACGAACAATTTTTTAGCCGGCATGAGGCGGAAATGCTCCGCTCCAACACGACGGGCTAGCCATTCCGCGTGCTTTTGGAGAGAGAATCCCTGGGGAACCTTCAGGGTAGTCCACAAGCGGTAGTTTGACCCCGGCGTCGCCGCATCGGTCGACCGGATCACCACATGCCCGCTGAATGGATCCTCTCGAAAAAGATAATCAAAGGCCGCTTCAATCCGGTCGGCGGGCACTTGCCAGGCACACAAGGCCCCGTCCGCCAGGCTGGTTGCCAACAGGGTTTGTCGCACTCTCCGTAGGGTGCCCGCCTCGAGCATTGCCCGCACCCGTTCGAGAACGGTCGCAACCGGCACTCCACTCTGACGGGAAATCTCGCCAAAAGGATCCTCCTGGAACCCCGCAAGTTGATCCTCACTGATCGCCAGAATGCGAGCGTTCACCGGATCGGTCGTCGCACTCGGAACAGCCGTCGCTGCGTTCAAGTGATCGATGAGGTACAAAAGCACGGAGTTATGTTAGCGGCGAATCGCCGGAGGGGAATAGGAATGAGCAAAACCCCGGCAGAACCGCGGATGGACTCCGATAAACGCCGATCTCGATTAACAGAACCCTTCCTTTATCCGCGTTCCTCCGTGTTCATCCGCGGTTCTCCCTCTTGCAGACGAGATCGTCCCGTCGTCTGAAACCATTCCACAAACCGGGGAATGCCCGCCTCAATCCTCGTTCGGGGGCGATAACCGAGCAAAGCCGCTGCTTTCGAGATGTCGGCAAACGTGCGCGGGACGTCGCCCGGTTGCAACGGCTGTCGGTCGAGGATGGCCTTCCGTCCCAGCGCTCGTTCCAGCAGGGCGATCAGTTGATCCAGTCGTACCGTTTGGGATTCTCCGAGATTGAAAATTTCGTAACCGAGACTGCGGTCGGTGCACGCGACGATGCCGTCGACGATATCCTCGACAAACGTGTAATCCCGGGCAGTCGAGCCATCCCCAAACACGGTAATTGGGAGGCCCGCATTGATATTGGTGGCAAATTTGAAAATCGCGAGATCCGGCCGCTGTCGAGGACCGTAGACCGTGAAAAAGCGGAGCATGGCGACATCAAATCCGTAGATGTGATGGTACACGTGTCCGAGCGCCTCACAGGCCAGCTTGCTGGCGGCGTAGGGAGAAATGGCCGAGAATATCGGGTCACTTTCCGAAAAGGGCATCTTGGAATTCAGCCCGTAGACCGAAGACGAGGAGGCGATGACCCATTTTTTGACGCCCCATTTGCGGCCCGCTTCCAGAAGGAGGACGGTGCCCTCGACGTTAACGCGCTGGTACAAGGCGGGCTCGAGGAGGCTTGGACGGACCCCTGCTCGCGCGGCAAGGTGGATCACTTGATCAAAGGCGGTCTCGGAAAAGATGCGCTCGACCAAGGCGGGGTCGGTGATGTCGCCCTGGCGAAATTGGAATCGGCTGCCGCCGATTGCCGATATCTCTGAGACATTGTGCCGCTTCAGCGACGCGGGATAATATTCATTCAGGTCATCGAGAACCCATATCGAGTGACCGGCCCGTAATAGCCGTTCGGCGACGTGGGACCCGATAAAGCCAGCCCCGCCGGTGATCAGGAATTTCATGGGAGAAACCCTAACGGGTGAAGGCTCCAACTCGGAATCATTTTTAGCGTTGCGGCCTGGGAGATTCGATGATTCTTTCCCCTTACATTTCCCCAAGAATTATGAAGGCCCTCCGGTACCGCCGTTCAGCATTCACCCTGATCGAGCTTTTGGTCGTCATCGCAATCATAGCCATCCTGGCGGGCATGCTACTTCCTGCCCTTTCGCGCGCCAAGGCGAAGGGGGAAGCAATCTCCTGTATGAACAGCCTTCGGCAGATCAGTTTGCTGATGTCATTTTATACGGAAGACAACCGGGACGTCTTTCCGGGCCACCGCAACGGCAATCTGACAACCGACGACGCCAATGCATCGCTGACAAACTGGTGGGGCACGACCATCCAGGGATATCGAAACTACCAATCGAACCTATTTCGGTGCCCGAGCATTAAGGGCCGCCGATTCGACAACAATCGAGTGCGGTGGGCGTGGAAGTTTGACTGCCACTTGGTAGGTTACGGCATGAACGCCTATTTCCTTGGCGTCCATCCGTATGGGGCCATGAGCACGCCGGTTGGCGGCGTTAACTTCGCAACGGAGAAATGGTTCAAGAGGACGGCGATCGTAAGCTCCTCCCGCACGGTCGTTGTCGGCGAGGCCATGCCGAAATCCGACGGATTCTGGAGCAGCAGCCTTTGGTGGCCGACATCCGCGATGGATCCGAAGAGCGTGAGCGGTGCGTTCGAAGGGATCGACTATCTCCGCCACAAGGAACGGGGTAATGTTCTTTTCACCGACGGGCATGCCGAAACACGGAAGGATGCACAAATCAATCCGCCGGTGGACCCGTCCGGTGGAGGTGCCAAGGGACTCATCAATTCTGAATACTGGGATCCCCTGAATCGCGCAAACCGCTGAGAGTGCTCCCTCGCCGAAGACTGCCAACACGCCTGGAATCAGCGTCTATCCGAGTTCATCCGCGGTTCCAACTTCGGTCAAATGGGTCAATTTTCCGGACTCTTCAGCTTGCCGGATTTTGCCTGGATCGCCCGTTCAATCGCATCGAGGTAGTGTTCGGCCATCGAGTTACCCCACGGCCACCAGATTCGGGATTGCTCCAGCAAATGGCGAGCCCCTTCCAGATCGCCCCGCAGCATCCGATTCCATCCGGCATAGTTCGCAACGGTCACGTCATTCGGCCCGAGCCTTAATGCCGTGTCGAAGTCGGCCGCAGCACCGGCTCGATCTTCGATCCAATGACGGGAGAGCGCGAGCCGCAAGCGGGTGTGGGCGTCAAACGGGTTGAGGCGCGCCGACCGTTCGAGCCAAGTGATTGCCTCCCGTGCCTGATCCGAGTAGCCCGTGAGGCCCTGCCAACTGAGCAAGCGGTAGTTTTCCCCAATTTCATAGGCGGTGCGCGGGTTTCCCGGTTCAACCGCGAACGCTGACTTCAGGGAGGACATTAGTTTTTCATCGAGACTTGGAATTACCGCCGCCGCATTCAGGTGGCGCCCCTCCCGCCAGCCGCGCAGGAGCACCGGGCTCATCCACGCTATCCATCCGACGGCGAGAACCGTAGCGATCCCGCTGCTCCACCAGCGGGGTGTCAGCCAGAAATTATCGGTGGCAAACCGGAGGTTCGAGGCCATCAATCCCGCCATCAGCATTACGGCCAGACCCACCCCGGGGATGTGGAGATGAAACTCCACGAGACAGTGGACCGCGATCCCAAACAGGCCGAGCGTGGCCCCCAGGAAGAATGCGGTACGATTGCTCGCCTTGAATCCCAGCTCGCTACTCCCGCGTTCAACAAAATTGGATGTTTTATGGGCGCCCCACGCGAGTGCTCCCAGGACGGCAAAAACCAGTCCGGCCCCAACCAAACCGTAAGCAGCGAGCAATTCAAGGTATTCATTGTGCGCGTGGACCGGTGCGTTCTGAATGGTCGGCGGCCGGTATTTTGGAAACACAACGTCATACTGACCCGGACCGACCCCAGTCCAAACGTGATCTCGCCACATCTTCAATGTCGGCTGAAGCAGGTATTGGCGGGAATGACCGGAATCGGACGTCCCTTCCCGCAAAGTCCCTTCCAATCGCCACTTTGCGAAATCAACCCGGGTGAAATAGAAAAACGCGCCCGTCGCAATGACCACCAGCATCAAAAGTGCGGGGAGACGGTGCTGGCGGCGGCGGAGGAGCCAGACAAATAGCAGCGTTACAGTCAGCGCCGTCGCCAACCATCCGCCCCGGGACATGGTCACCCCGATTCCACAGAGCATGACCAGCGCAGCGTACCCGTAGAGGACACGAACGAGCGGGCGGATCCTTCCCAGAAACACGTGAGTGGTCGCGAGCGGAAACAGAACCACCAGCAGCCCGGCGAGGTGATTGGGATTGATAAAGGTACCTCCCCCACGACGGGCGTAGTTGCCGGGTTTGAGAAACCACCAGACCAGGTCCGAGCCGCTGGCCAACTGAACCAGCGAATAAAAGGAAAGGCACATCCCCAGCACGGAGAGCACGGCTGTCGCCCATTGGAGCGTCTCCTGTCGGTGCAAGTTATGAAGAACGAGCAGGAAGACAGCCGAATACAAAAGGATCTGCATCCATTCCAGCCGGGCGAGGTATTCAACCGGCGCTTGCGAGTAACGCCAGCCCGCGTAGCCAACAAAGGCGAGCAGCGGCCAGACGACCGGATGGAGGAGAAATCGATGTCCCTCCGACAACCACAAGCGGACAGTCCAAAGGACAAGCGCAATTCCGGTCAACGCGCCCACCACGGCAAACTCCGTCAGGCGAACGGCACCCAAGGCGAGGGCGGCGTAAACGACGAGGCCAAGCATCAGGGTTATCACACCCCATTCGCAGACCTTATCGACCTCTTCGCGATCCCACATACAGTGGTCAAGACCCTAGAAGTGCGACAGTAGGGAGGTCACGTGCTTTATCCAAAATTGGCTCGGAAAGAGTTGCCGGCGAGTCACACCACCGTGTGATGGGGGATCACCCCATTCTTCGGGACGATGAGAATACCGTCCCGGATATAGTACTGTGGGTGATCGAGATTTTCGGGTTTACCGGCCGGGCTTAAGATGCAGCCCTCACCCACCCGGGCATTCTTGTCGAGGATAGCATTTTCAATCCGCGTGCCTCCGCCGACGCCCAAGCGGGGTATCCCGGCTTCGTCATTCCGGGCGACGGTTGACGCGGAATCGTAATAATCACTCCCCATCATGACCACTCGGCTCAGCGAGCATCCTTCCTCGAGAATGCTGCGCACGCCGACGACACTATGTTGAACGCGGGCTCGATTCACGATGCAACCGTCCGAAATCACCGCGTGATCGATCGCTCCGCCGTTGATCTTTGAGGCCGGTAGAAACCGCGGCCGCGTGAAGATCGGCGCGGTCATGTCGAAAAAATTAAACCGAGGCAACTCGGCGCAGCAATCCAGATTGGCCTCAAAAAAGCTACAGATCGTTCCGATATCCTCCCAATAGCCCTGAAAGACGTGGGAAAAGACGCGACGGCTTTCAATCGCCCCGGGGATGATGTGTTTTCCGAAATCGGTCAGGTTGTTATTTAGGAGTTCAAACAAGACAGGACGGTTGAACACGTAGATGCCCATCGAGGCGAGGTACAATTCCTCGTTCCGTTCTATTCCGAGGTTGGCATAGCTGGATTTGGGCAGCCGGAGGGACTCCAGAACGGCGGGGTCCTTGGGTTTTTCGACGAATCGATTGATCCGGCCTTCGGGATCGGTCTGCAAGATTCCCAAAGCACCCGCTTCTCCACCCGTGACGGGTATGGTGGCAATCGTCAGATCCGCGCCACGCACCGCATGATCTTCGAGGATCTTGCGAAAATCCATACGGTACAACTGATCTCCACTGAGGATCAGAGCATAGTCGAAATGGGTATTTCGGAAGTGAACGAGGTTCTTCCGAACCGCATCGGCCGTTCCCTGATACCAACTCGTGCTGTTAAACGTCTGTTCCGCCGCGAGAATTTCGACAAAACCGGTGCTGAAATGGTCGAATTTGTAACTCTGCGAGACATGCCGGTGAAGGGACGCCGAATTAAACTGGGTAAGCAGGTAGATGCGCTTTAACCCGGAGTTGATGCAATTGGAGATGGGAATGTCCACCAATCGATACTTGCCGGCGAGCGGGACGGCCGGTTTGGACCGCTCACTCGTGAGCGGAAAGAGGCGGGTGCCCTGGCCTCCGCCCATGATGACGGATAATACCTGGCTTGGATTGACGGTAAAATTGTGGGACATGGCAGGCAACGCCCCCGGGTATACGTGGATTGACGGGTGCCGACAAGCAGGGAGAAGCCAGGAACACCCCGCCCTATCGAGCCGCCCAATCAAGGGCTTCCTGAACAATCGAAGGCGTGAGCGTCAACGGAAGGACGCGCGGTTCCAGGGCCGGGTTGCGAGGATAAACCAGAACCAGAGGGACTCCATTGCGCCCAAACCGCCGCAACTCGGCCGCTATGGCGGCATCCTCGTCCGTGAAATCCCCTTCCAGCAGCGTCGCATCGACCGCCTTTATTTTGGCAATGGTTCCCGCCGTGTTGATGCTCGTCGCCTTGTTTACCTTGCAGTTCAAGCAGGTATCCGCCGTGAAGTCCACGAGAACGGGACGGCCAGCCTTCCGGGCTTCGGCCAGCGCCGCCGGGCTCCACGGTCCCCAGGCAAGGGCCAAGCGCTTCCGGGCGGCCGCCGGTGTTCGCCAATCGAGTTGCTTCTCGAGCAAACCAAAATAGCCAGCGGCCAACAACGCCAGGCTTACGGCCATGCCCCAACCCTGCCGGCGTGTGCTCCGTTGCACGAATTCGCCCCAGACCCACACGGCGGCGGCGACGACGACCAAGAAAAGCCCAAGCCACAATACGCCGTTTTCTCCCATCCGGGTTGCCGTGGCCCAAAATAACCAGACGGCCGTCGCGAGCATGGGAAAACCCATTGCTTGCTTGAACCGGACCATCCAACCGCCCGGGCGTGGCATCCACTTCAACCAAGCGGGATTCCAGCACAGGAGGACAAACGGCGATGCCAGCCCCGCGCCAATCGCGGCGAAAAAAAGCAAGATGACCCAAGCGGGTTGAGACAGAGCAAATGCCACTGCCGGGGCCAGAAACGGGGCCGTACAGGGGGTCGCCAACAGGGCGGCGAGCACTCCGTTGAAAAACGCGCCACCGGCACCTTCCTTGGAAGCATAGATAAATGCCGTCTCACTCGTGCGTCGATCCAGGGTCACCTCGAACAGACCGAACAAATTTAGGGCCACCAACGTGATTAAAGTGGTGATGACGACTCGAAAAATTGGGTTCTGGAACGGGGCATTCCAGTTGGCGAAGTGACCGGCGTGCTGGATTGAAATGGCCACACCCGCCAGCACCAGGAAAGAAGCCATCACCCCGAGTCCGTAGATTAAACCCAACTGCCGGACGCGACCGGGAGCTTGTTTCGCCTGATTCACAAAACCCAGCACCTTGAGCGCCAGGACTGGCAGTACGCACGGCATGATGTTCAACAGCAGTCCGCCAATAAAGGCCGACAGCAACTGAAACAGCAACACACCGATCGTGGCAGGTAGCGCTGAAGCGGTAGGCCCCACGCCGATGCCGCTACCCGTCGACGGGCCCGACGTTTCAATCAGTGCCCGTGCCTCGCGTCCGGTTCGAGCTCCCGCCGCGGGCGCATTGATCACCAGGCCTGCCACCTCCGTCGGCCACCCACCATCGATCGGGACCGCTGACTTTCTGAACCGCACCCAGGCATCCCTCGGAGGCAGCGTTTCCGTCTTGGCCGC
Organism: Akkermansia muciniphila; assembly: GCA_945861565.1. Taxonomy (GTDB): domain Bacteria; phylum Verrucomicrobiota; class Verrucomicrobiia; order Limisphaerales; family UBA9464; genus SIBK01. Next base: position 76,013 of record CAMAUY010000001.1, on the reverse strand, counting down.
TTCGGCAAATCCCTTGGCCTTGAACGGAAAAAAATCAGCCGCTCCCAGGTCTTTGACTTCGACCACAAAAGGGCGCAACTCAGGGGTCCCTTCCCCTTCCCAATAGGCCCGGACTAGCCCCGACTCGGCCTCGGTAGGGAGAGCTCCGCGGGCGGCAATCAACCCCGTGGAATCCGCCGCCTCCCGACGGGTAGCACCCACTGTAATACGGGTTGTCAAGTTGGTGTTCGCCTGAATGCATTCCTTTTTGCACTCCTGCCACCGAACTTTCACTCGCACCTCCCGATCCCCATGAACGGCACTCGCAGAAACCGTCAGCGGCACGAGCAAAGTGACGTCGCGGAAGTAAACAAAGGTGGCGAAGCCCCCCTCGGTATATTTCTCGGGCACCGGCCATAAAATGGCGCCGGCGGACAGGCCCTCAGGCAAAGTCCAGTCAAGCTTAATCTCACTTCCCGAGTCGCCCGGGTTCCGCCAGTACACATGCCATTCCGGCTCCATTTTAAATCGGACACCGGCCAGGACGGTTTCCCCTGGACGCACCTCCCGCGCTTCCATCTGGAGTTGCACGTCGGTATGGAACTGCGCCACCAAAAATCCGGCGGAGATCCAGAAGAGGACGAAGGCAACGAGGAGGCGTTTCATAAGACAGGCGACCGTCGGGTAAGAAACCGACGTGGATAAGAACTTAACGGATGAAGTCCCAGAAATCAAAAAGGGCGCAGCACTTAAGCTACGCCCTTTAAAAATTTCCCGACCGACACCGAATTACTTCCGAAAACGGCGAATCGCCACCAACGCAAAGGCACCCAGACCCAAGAGGGCGTAGGTGGAAGGCTCGGGAACCGCGACGATTTCAGCGGCAAAATTGGCAACTTTACCGCCAGAGACCTGCTGCAGGCTCCAAATGCTCCCATTCTTCACCCAGAAATCATTGTTACTACTTCCCACTGTCGGGGCATCGTACAGGAGAATCCCAGCCTCGTTCTGACCACTAATCCCATTGAAAGAAACGGTCCACGTAGCTCGATCTTCCGGAAGGCGGAATTCCAAACCGCCCAAATCCAACGTCACAACGTTGTATTTATCCGTCGCGTTCTTTTTGATATCGAACGGGTTACTCTCGAAAAGGAGATTCTTTGGAGCGCCTCCGTCCCCAAGGTTGTCATAAATCCGGAAAACCGCGCCACCGGGGAGATCGTAGTTTGACGTGTAATCGAAGCGGAACGTCTGGACGGTGCGATAGCCTCCATCAAACACGATCTCATCCCCATACTCACCACCGAATCCGTAAATCGCATGCTGATCGGCAGCGGGATCGATGTTGCTGTAAATTGTCGAAGCGGCAGATGCCGCACGTTGCTGTATTGTCGAAGCGGCAGATGCCGCACCGAAGCTTGCCAAGGCGGCAGCGACTGCGATCGGGAAAATTTGGAGTTTAGTCATAGATTTCTGCCTTCTGTATGCAGTTCCGATTTAATTCGTGGGGTCATCTAACCGGATGAGCAACTCGCAGTCAAGCCCTTATCGGAACATTATTTGGTTATTCTTTCGGTTTCCAGACGGACCCGTCGCCGGCAAGTTCTCCGGCAACCAAAATTGCCCCGAACAGGCCCATTCTCTACTCTCTCCCCTGGCTCGGGCTCCGCGGCAGATGCTGCACTCGGACAACAAACTGCTCCCCGTATCCCGCGCCGCACTCTTGAAAGCCCTTCTCCATTCCGCCGACACTCGCACCGAGCGCGTATTCCTCATTGGCGTTGAGCTCAAGGCCCGCTCGGCCTGGGACGTTCGGGATTCCTTGGATGAGCTAGCGGAATTGACGACCACCGTCGGAGCGACGGTCGTTGGGGAAGGTGTCCAAAAGCTGGAGTCCCCCGTGCCAGCGACGTACATCGGTTCCGGCAAAGCGGTTGAGTTCGCCCGCCATTGCAAGGCGAACGATGTCGATACCGTGATCTTCGACGATGAGTTGTCCGGCGCGCAGGGCCGAAACCTGGAGAAAGTTTTCGAATGCCGTGTGGTCGACCGGACGGCTCTGATTCTCGATATTTTCGCCCAGCGAGCCCGCACGCGGGAGGGAAAGCTCCAAGTCGAGCTCGCTCAACTGCAATACCTTCTGCCCCGGTTGACCCGGTTCTGGACTCATCTTTCGCGGCAGCGGGGTGGTCTGGGTGCCATCGGTGGCGAGGGCGAATCACAGCTCGAAGCGGACCGACGCAAGACCCAGGAGCGAATCGAGAAGATCGAAGACGAGCTGGCGATCGTTCGCCGCCAACGTTCGACTCGACGCGCCGGGCGGCGGCGACATCCGTGGCCGCTGGCGTCCATTGTGGGGTACACCAACGCCGGAAAATCGACGCTGCTGAATGCCCTGACCGGTTCCGACGTTGCAGCCGAGGACAAGCTTTTTGCGACCCTGGACCCCACCACACGGCGGCTTCGCCTGCCGACGAATCAGAATGTGCTGCTCTCCGACACCGTGGGTTTTATTCGGAAGTTACCGCACGGGCTGGTTGAGTCCTTCAAGGCCACTCTGGAGGAAGTCGTCGAAGCGGAACTCCTGTTGCACGTCGTGGACGTCAGCCATGCGCAGGTTGGAGAACAGATCCAGTCGGTCAATCTGGTGTTGCAGGAGCTCGGTGCCGCCGACAAGCCGACGCTGATGGTTTTCAATAAGACCGACCGCGAGGCCGGTGCTTTGGCGGCCGCGCGGTGGATGCCGCAGTTTCCGCGGGCGGTGGCCATTTCCGCGAGAACCGGCGCCGGTTTTCCGGCCCTCATGGACGAGTTAGGGGCCATGCTTCGGCCGATTCGAGATTTTCTCGAAGTGCGTGTGCCCCATGATGCCACGGCGGTGATTGCCCGGTTGCACGCCATTGGCGAGGTTGTGGAGCGGGACTATACCGGCTCGGTAGCGCGATTCCGTGTGCGACTCCCGCCGCACGCGCGGGCCGAATTCTCCGACTATATCACGGCCGATGCGTAACCCGTTCCCATTCCGGGGCCCCGTCTCGCGCAATGGTTTGAATTGTGGAATGGTCGGAGATCGGCTTGCCCGGTTAAGATTGGCGCGACGACTCAACCAATAACTTGTTCCAGCACAACTATGCAGAATCAATCTCCATCCGAGCCGGGCTTTTTTGAACGATTGCTCATCGCCTCGGCCTGCTTTCGACGGGCCCTGACTGACTCGGCGTTTGCACGCCAGGTGGCGCCGTTGTCCGCAGGCGTGCCCAGCGCGCCAAAGTCGCCAACGCCTCGACCGGTCGAACTTCCTGAAGAGCGGACCCACGCGTCCGCCCTCGCTCTGCTGGCGATGCTGCAGCGCGAGGGGCGTCTGATTGATTTTCTCCAGGACGACGTCGCCTCCTACTCGGACGCAGACGTCGGCGCCGCCGCCCGGGTGGTACACAGCGGGTGTCGCAAGGCGCTCGCCCAAACTCTGGCACTGGAACCGGCCTTGCAGGAGTCGGAGGGTGCCAGCGTTCGAATCCCCGCCGGGTTCGACGCGCACCGAATCCGGTTAACCGGCAACGTGACGGGACAACCGCCGTTCAGCGGCACGCTCAGACACCACGGATGGATCGCGACCACGATCAAATTCCCGGTCCTAGCGCCGAGCCTCGACCCGCGGGTCGTGGCGCCCGCCGAAGTGGAACTGTGATCTGCCCGCGGCCGCCTCCGAACTTCACGACTTTAAACGAATTCTAGATCCCACCATGTCCCGTTATTCCATTGGCATCGACCTGGGCACAACGCATTGCGCGGTTTCGTACTTCGACTTGGAGATGCAATCCGGCCGCGGCGTTGTGCAGACCATGCTCGATGTCCCACAAGTTACGGCGGTGGGAACCGTTGAGGACAAAGCGCTGCTGCCCTCATTTCTCTATTTGCCGCACGCGAATGAATTCCCGGAAGGCAGCTTGGGTTTGCCTTGGGACCGCCAGCGCTCCGGGTGGGTGGTCGGAGACTTTGCCCGGGCGCACGGTGCCAAGGCCCCGATGCGCCTGATCTCATCCGCCAAAAGCTGGCTGTGCCATTCGGGCGTGGATCGACAGGCGCCGATCCTACCCTGGCAGGCACCCGCCGACGTAAACCGGATATCCCCGCTGGAGGCATCTTCACGTACCCTTCGTCACCTGCGCGAGGCGTGGGATTATCGGTTCAAGGGGCTGGGCATGGCCGGTGAGGAAGTCGTACTGACGGTGCCCGCGTCCTTCGATGCGGCAGCGCGTGACCTGACGCTTAAAGCGGCCCAGGAATCGGGCCTCAAGAACGTGACGCTGCTGGAAGAACCGCAGGCAGCGCTCTATGCCTGGTGCGAGGCAATGGGCGAAGGTTTTCGTAATCGAGTTCGAACCGGCGAAGTGATCCTCGTCGTCGACGTCGGGGGAGGCACGACCGACTTCTCGTTGATCGCGGTGACCGACAATGCGGGGGAAGTTGAGCTGACACGGGTGGCGGTCGGTGACCACATCCTCCTGGGTGGCGACAACATGGATCTGGCGCTGGCACACACCGTGAATCAGCGGTTCGTTGCGGACGGAAAGAAGCTCGATGCGTGGCAATTTAACGCCCTGACATTCGCGTGCCGCGGAGCGAAGGAACAACTCTTCGGGGACTCGCGACTGAAAAAAGCGCCCCTGGTAATTCCCGGCCGGGGCTCCTCGCTCCTGGGCGGTACGCTGAAGGCAGAACTTGGGCGCGAAGAATTGAACCGGCTCCTGGCGGATGGATTCTTTCCCGAGGGGGTCGTGGGCGACCTGCCACAGACTGCCCGGCGGACAGGCCTCGCGCAGAGGGCGCTGCCCTATGCGCAGGATCCTGCGGTGACACGACATCTTGCGGCTTTCCTGACGCGGCAAGCGGGCGCGCTCGCCAAGCAACCCAAGCCCGTAACGCTCAGCGGGCGGGCGTTCGCTCACCCCACAGCGGTACTCTTTAACGGCGGCGTCTTTAAGGCGGGCCTGTTGAAGGAGCGGATCATGAAGGTGCTGAATGACTGGCTCGCGAGCGACGGCGGCCAACCGGCGGAGGAACTGGGAGGCGCCGAGTTGGACCTCGCGGTGGCACGTGGCGCTGCCTACTACGGATGGGTGCGCCAAGGCCACGGCCTGCGGATCCGCGGTGGAACCGCGCGGGCCTATTACGTCGGGATTGAGACCGCGATGCCGGCAGTGCCGGGGATGGAACCGCCGGTCAAGGCCTTATGCGTGGCGCCATTCGGGATGGAGGAAGGAACCCACGCAGACGTGCCGCCGCAAGAATTTGGCCTGGTGGTCGGCGAGCCAACGCGCTTCCGGTTCTTCGCCTCATCGGTCCGTCGGGACGATACCGTCGGCACCCTGGTGGAGGAGGTGGCTGGGAACGCCGAGTTGGAAGAAACAGCACCGATCGAAACCACGCTGCCCGCGCGCGCCGGTGATACTTCGGAACTGATCCCGGTGAATCTCCAAGCGGCGGTGACTGAACTGGGGATGCTCGAACTGCGGTGCGTCGAAAAGGGCGGCAACGGGACCTGGAAACTCGAGTTGAACGTTCGGATGAAGGAATAGGCGACCGGCACCCTCTTCCGAGAAACCTTCCCGACCGCACGTAACTCTTCGCTCGATGCCCGACCCGGCCTACATCATCGGCATCGACCTCGGCACCACTAACAGTGCGGTCGCATTCGTCGAACTCAAGGAAGATGCCGAAGGTGTGGTAATGGATTTTTCCATACCCCAGTTGATCCGGGTCGGCGAGGTTGCCGCTCGCTCGCTGCTCCCTTCCTGCCTGTATGTGCCAGGGGAGCATGAGCTGCCCGCCGGATCGGCGCGATTGCCCTGGGGAGATTCGCCTCGGTTGATCGCAGGGGAGTTCGCACGGTGGCAAGGGACCCACGTTCCGGGGCGCCTCATCGCGTCGGCCAAGAGCTGGCTCTGCCATCCGGGTGTGAATCGGACTGCAGAAATCCTGCCGTGGGGTGCACCACCCGAGACGGGTAAAATTTCTCCGGTGGAAGCCTCGTCGCAAATCCTTTCCCACCTGGCGGCCGCGTGGAATCATGCGCACCCTCAGGCGCCAATGCGGGAGCAGGAAGTCGTCCTGACGATTCCCGCATCGTTCGACGAAGCCGCCCGCGCGTTAACCGTCACGGCGGCCCGGCGTGCGGGGCTCGAAAAACTATTGTTGGTCGAGGAACCCCAGGCGGCTTTCTACGATTTCATCACCCAGCACCGCCGCCACCTCAACCAGGCGCTCGATGGCGTGCGGCTTGCATTGGTCATCGACGTCGGGGGCGGCACGACGGATTTCACTCTGATTCATGTGGCCGTTTCCGCGGGGGACGTAAGCCTGCGTCGGATCGCCGTCGGTGAACATCTGATGCTCGGGGGTGACAACATGGACGCCGCGTTGGCCCGGCGCGTGGAGGAGCGGCTCAACCCAGGTGGACGAAAGCTCAACGCGGCGTACTGGCATCAGCTCACCCTGGCCGCCCGTTCGGCGAAGGAGACGCTTCTCGGTGCAGCGCCCCCAGAACGGCAGCGGATCGCCCTGGCGGGCAGCGGAAGCCGTCTCCTCGGAGCGACCCTCTCCGCCGAACTTGAACGAGACGAAGTACGTGACCTCCTGCTCGACGGCTTCTTCCCCGCCGTCGACCCGGCTGCCGGGCCCATGACTCGCCACGGGGGCCGGGCGGCATTGCAAGAGCTCGGACTTCCTTATGCGCACGATCCCGCGATCACACGCCACCTGGCGACCTTCCTGACCCGGCACCGCGCGGCGGGATTTGCCGCCCTGGGTATCGATCCCGCCGTGGCCGTGGCCGGATTGCCGCGTCCGGACGCCATTCTGCTCAACGGCGGAGTGTTCAATTCGGCCACGCTCACCGAGCACCTTATTGATGCCGTCTCGTCCTGGTGGGCTGAGGCCCCGCGGATCCGATTGCTCGATCACGGATCCCTGGAACGGGCGGTGGCACGGGGGGCCGCCGCTCATGGTTTGGCGCGGCGCGGTCTTGGCCGCCGTATCGGCGGGGGAGCGGCCCACGCTTTCTACGTTGGCCTGGCGGGGACGAAGCCCGCAGCGGGACCACGGGCGATCTGCCTGATCCCCCGAGGGCAGGAGGAAGGAGGAGTGGTCGATCTGCAGGCGCGGCCGTTCACGCTGACGCTGGGCCGGCCGGTGCAATTCCCACTTTACTCGACGACTTCGGATCGTGTGGACCGCCCAGGGGATGTGGTCGAAATTGACGAGGAACTCCACCCACTGCCACCGATCCACACCGTGCTGAAGGGCGCCGCTGTAAACGCGGGTGCCGTCGCGGTACATCTGCGGGCGTCCCTGACCGTACTCGGCACGCTGGAGCTGTGGTGCGTTTCCAATGACAGCCACGACCAGTGGCGACTGGAATTCGAGTTGCGCGGCGCTGGGACCGAGACGGGCGTGACGGTCACAGAATCCATGCCGGCGCGTTTCGCCGATGCGCGCGCTTTGGTCGAGCGGGTGTTTGGCGGCAAACCGCCACCGGCAGCGCCCCGGGACGTGCGGCAACTTGTCCGCTCGCTCGAAGGAGTGCTGGGAGCGCGCGAAACGTGGCCCGTGCCCGTCCTGCGGGAGCTTTGGAGCACACTCCTCGCCGGGGCCAGTCGCCGACGCCGGTCCCCCGACCACGAGCGGGTCTTTTTTCAACTGCTCGGCTACAGCCTGCGTCCCGGATTCGGCTATCCACTGGATGCGTGGCGATGCGAGCAATCTTTCAAGCTGTTTAACGAACTCGTTACCTTCCATGCCGAACAGCCAAACTGGAATGAGTTTTGGGTGCTCTGGCGGCGAATCGCTGGCGGGATGGGTGAGGATCGGCAGAACCTAATCTGGACCCTGCTCAAGCCGCACCTGGCACGGCGCATTCCGCCCGAGGGAGCCAAACCCGCGACGAAACCGAAAGGGGTGCAACCCGAAGGATTGGACGAGATGGTGCGCGTCGCGGCCGCTCTGGAGGATATTCCGCTCCGGGAAAAGGAACAGCTTGGCGACTGGATCGCTCTCCGGCTCAAGAACCCGGCGACCGCCCGCGGACCGTGGGCGTGGGCGTTGGGGCGGATCGGCACCCGATGGCCACTGCACGGCAGCGGTCACAACCTCGTGGATCCGGATCGCGCCGCTCAATGGCTCCAATCATTGCTCACCGCCGACCTGCAATTGGTGGATGGGGTGCCGTTTGCCATCGTAACCCTGGCGCGACGGACCGGCGACCGCAGCCGCGATCTGGATGAGGAGTTGCGGAGACGGGCCGCAGACGTACTGATGGCCGGCGGGGCACCCGCCCGCTGGCGACGACTTTTGATGGAAGTCGTCGAGATGGAAGAGGCGGACGAAGCCCAAGCTCTGGGCGACACGCTGCCGATCGGCCTGCAATTGCACTGAGGCCGCTGGGCCGACTTCCCGACCGCGCAAGGTCATGAGCGGTGGAAGAATTTTTGCCCTGCACCCGCATGAGAGCATGAGACAACTGCAAAGTTTCCCATTGCCAATCCCGGTGGGCTCGCGGTAAAAATCTCTCCACACCTCAATCCGTGCCAGAGTCCTCGTGTATTCGCGTACTCATGTACTCGTGGCCAAACGAAAAACCAAAATCCTATGTGCAAGACTAAATACCCGATGTTGCGTCATGCGAACGTGCTGGCCGTGTGCGCGCTGACATCTCTGGGAGCCCTGACCTCAACCGCTCAGGAGCTCATCTACAAAGAAGACTTCGAGACCGACGGGGAAGCGGCGAATCCGCAGCGCTACACCACCGTGGGTCGAGACGTCTACGAAGTCGATCGCATCCGTTCCGAACTGAACAATCCAGACCAGTTGGGTCCCATCTATTGGGCTCCCAATTTCCAAGTCTCCTACACCGGGGTGCCCGCCCCCACAGCCGCCCGCCGCATGGTGATGGCGTGGGATTTGGCGATTACCGACGCCGAGGCAAGTCCGGCGCTGCTGGATCTGTTCGATTCTTCGATAAAATGGCTGTTGAACAACAAAGCGAAGGCCAAAATCGTTGTCGCCGGAGCGGGCGTCGATGCACTTGGCGTCCTGGGAGCCAGACTGACAGCCGCTGGCCATGAGTTGGTGGCGGACGATACTACGGTTGTTGAAGAGCAAATCACCACCCAAGGTGACATGCTTTTCCACGCCGGTGGTGGCAGCCGCGGTGCCAAGGCGGGATTTCCTATGCTCGTGATCAACTCGTCCGACGCGGATGACGTGCTGACCAGCAGCATCGGGACGGCCACGGCGCTCGAAGCCGGCAAGGGAAAGATTGTCGCTACTGGGCATCCCGCTACCGGGGGCAAGACGGGAGAATTCGATATCGCAGCCGGTTCGTTCACCTATCAACTCCTGGGGGATCAGCTTCCCGCCAATCCAGTCATTGTCGCCAGCTTTACCGCGGTGGGAGAAGACCCGCCCATCGTCCGCCCGCTCATCATGCTGATGAATAGTACGAACGACACCCCGGCGGGAACCGTTTTCGGCGGCGGCCCATTCACCGGCCAAAGCGGCAGTCGCTTCTTTGGTGGTGCCGGAATGAACAAGTGGACCGTTCCTGAACAGGGAGATCGGAGCCTCACGCTTCAACCGATCAACGTCCGCGGAAAAACAAATCTTAAACTGACCATCGCGGCCGCGGGCACCTTCCTGGATTTCGAAGTCAGCAGCGGTACTCGCGGTGGTGCGGACTACCTCGAAGTGCTGGTCGATACGGACGGCACGGGTCCGAATGATTTCGAACGACTGATCTTTTTCACCCCGCCCGCCTCGGATAAAAAATACGTGGACGACGCGACCACTCGCCCGGAAAAGCCGACTCGGTTGGGATTGGAATTCAAAGATGTCACCTATGATATTCCCGCGGGTGCGACGGACCTTATCGTCGAGGTTCGATCGCTGTCCACGTGGTGGAACGAGATCTTTGCGTTCGATAATATCCGCATCACCTCCGGCACGATCGTGACACCGCCGCCGACGGTTGCAATCGCCCGGGACGGTACCGCGCTCAAGGTGACCTACACCGATGTCCTGGTATCCTCGCCGAATGTCAACGGCCCGTGGACGCCAGTGCCCGGTGCAACCAGCCCATACACGGTGAATACTGCGACCGGATCCGGACTCTACTATCGATCGAGCCGACCCTAATCCACCGCATCCGTAACCTTCACGAAAGAGGCCGCGCCGAGCGGCCTCTTTCTTTTTTGCCATATCAATCGCACCGGTCGATCGCCGAAGTTTCACTAACGTGAGGGGGGCGTGCCGCGCCTGAACGGGGCGGAGGACGCCGCAGCGCGGCGTCCGCTACCGTCACCGACAACATCGGGATGCACCGTTCAAAAAAAAGCCAGTTTCTTGGCACGGAATGTCCGGGAAATCTCCTGAACGAGTTCCGCCCAGCGAGGGGCGGAGGACGCACGGGCAGGGCCACGTCTGCGTGCAACCCGTCGCCCCGCTGGGGCTTGAACACTGCGCGTATCGAAACCCATGGCTCGCGCCATGGGCTACGGTCTGGCGGCGCTCCGCGCCCTGGAGATTGGCCATATTTTCCCGTATGTCCCGGAGGGACGATCGACAATAGCCCGGCGTTTCAACGCCGGGTTACATGAAATACCCAGCAAGTCCCGAAGGGACGGCTGAAAATCAAACCCACGATAGGGGACACCGTTCTTTATGCACGAACATGCGATGAATGTAGAAATTTGAGTAGGACAGCGCTCCGACAGCCAGCCGTCCCTTCGGGACTCGCGCAATTCGATCCAACGTTCCCGGCGTTGAAACGCCGGGCTATTCTCACGATGTCCCTCCGGGACAATCAGAAAATGGCTAATCTGCAGGGCGCTCCGCGCCTTCCGAGTGTGAGCTCGCGTTCTCCGTTGCGAACTTTGTGAACTTTGTGTGGGGAATTCTTGAAGATTTTTGCCTTACACTCGTTTTCGTGTGAACGCTGGACACCCCTTCAAAAAGGCGGCCGGCTCGGGTTGAATTTCAGATCGGGGTTCATGCTCTGCCGCAGCGTCCGGTCTGGCGCTCCGCCCTCTTGTTCCCAATACCGTTGTTTGAATGGGTTGATTTCCGGCCCCCGGGTCCATTCACTGGCCAAGGCCGCCGGCAAGACCTCCCCCCACCACTGCTCGTACGCCGCGCGCAGTTTCGCGACCACCTCCGGATGTTGGTCGACTACGTTTCGCTCCTCGCCGGGATCCATCGAAATGTCGTAGAGCTCCTCATTGTTGACCAGGCGGAATCGTGCATTGCGAACCGCACACGTCTTGAACTTATGGGCCGCGGCGGCACCGGATTCCCAACGGCCCAAGTGGACAAACCAGGCGCGGTCGGGCCAGGGGGCATTTGCGTTCTTGAGCAGCGGCACGAGGCTGCGCCCTTCCCAAAGCCCACTCACGCTCGGGGGTACTTTCGCGCCCGCCAGCTCCGCAAACGTGGGAAAGACATCCAGATGCCCGGTGAGACGGGAAACGTCCACGCCTTCCGGCAGGGTACCCGGCCAACGCCAGAACGACGGCACTCGCGTGCCACCCTGATAGGCAGTGCCCTTCACGCCCCGCATCCCGGCGTTGAAGCTATTCGGCAGCGAATGACCGTTGTCAGTCATGAAGAGCACTAGTGTGTTGGTTTCCAGTTTCCATTCCTGCAATCGATCCAATAACCGGCCCAAGGCCGCGTCGAAATGCGCGATCATTGCGTAGTAAAGAACCCCATTGGTGGAGAGTCCACGACCGAGAAAGGGGACCTCCCACTCCGGACCCGGGCTAATCAATGGCCCGTGCGGCGCATTGGGCGTAAGGTAGGCGAAGAACGGGCGGCCCGTCCCCCGTCGCACGTTTATCCACCGCAGGGCCTGCTCCACAAAGACGTCCGTGCAGTAACCCTGCGTGCGCACGAATTTTCCGTTATGTCGTAGGACCGGATCACGGTACGTGTTGCCCGGCACATCACCGCAACTGCCGGGATAGGTCTGTCCGATGCCGCCCCCGCCGTGAATGAATACTTCGTCGAAACCGCGTCGCTGGGGCTGATAGGCTTCTTCATCTCCCAAGTGCCATTTTCCGAAGATGCCGGTGGCGTAGCCGGCAGATTGCAACGTCTGCGGCAAGGTTTGGGCCGAGAGATTGAGCCGCTCTCGCTCGAAAATGGTGTGCGTAACGCCGGATCGAAATTCATGCCGGCTGGTCAGAAGCGCGGCGCGCGTGGGAGAGCAGGTTGGGCTGACATGAAAGTCCGTAAACCGGACGCTGCCCGCATGGAGCCGATCGATGTTGGGCGTGCGCAAGATCGGATTCCCATGGCAACTCATTTCCCCGTACCCCTGATCATCAGTCATGATGACGATGATATTGGGAGGGGGCTGAGGGACGGGTGCCTTCGGTTTCTGCAGACTCTCCGCGCCACCCATCCGCGCCCAGCCAAGAATCCATGTGAGGGCGACAAAAAAGGCGGAACGAAAGGTCATGTCGGCGAGGCTACTTCAATCTACTCGCGGAGCACAAATTCCTTGGCATTGAGCAAGCTCCATAAAATGTCCTCCCACTGCGGTCGCGCTGGATCGCCCGACACATGGGCCAGCAGCCGCTCGGACTCCCGCGGGCTTGGGGCACGGCTCAATGCCGCCCAAAACAGGTCGTCGAGGCGTTGTCCGGGCGGATGATCCACCCAGCCGGCAGCGCCGAGACAATTACCCGGAGCTGAGACGAAACGGTCCATCATCGGCCCGCTGATCAACTGAAAAACTTGATTCATCGCCGGCTCGCACGATCGCTCGCATTCACTGGTCATCAAGCGCGGTGGTTTTCCGAAGCTAAGCAAAAATCGATCGGTATCGGAATTTCCGGAGGACCGTCCACGCCCGGATTCCGCCAGAACTCCGGGCAACTGGGCCGCGCGGGTCCCGATCGGCAGGCCAGGGATCTCGAGCGGAACACCGGCCGCCTGCGAAAGGCTGTCGAGCAATTGCTCAGCCCCCAGGCGGCGCGGCGCGGAATGGGAGTAATTGGGAGCGTCCTCCTCGCCGACGCAGGCAGGTTGTGCCGCCATCTGATAGGTGTGCGACGCCATGATCCTCCGGATCAGGTGACGCAGATCGAATCCAGACTGCACCAGCTCGGTCGCGAGCTGTTCCAACAAAGCCGGGTGCGACGCGGGGTTGGTGGACCGAAAATCATCCACCGGATCCACCAAGCCGCGCCCCATCAGGTGATACCAGATGCGATTGGCCTGGGCCCGGGCGAAGAGCGGATTCTCCGGAGCGGTCAGCCACGTGGCCAATTCCTGGAGGGGATCCGCCGTGGCGGGCTCGTCCACACTCACCCCAAGAGGATCCTGCCGGCCGAGCAAACGGGGTTCCGCATTCCGGCTGGTTCGCGGGTGTTTATGCGCACCGTCCGGCCTTACATAGATCAACTGCTCGCCGATGAACTCGTGTTTGTCGTTGCCGTCGCGGCGTCGATTTTCAAGGACTTTGTAGTCCACCCGTGCAAATGCCGCCGTCCAGTCGTGGTAGTCATTCTGGGTCCAGCGTTCGTAGGGATGATTGTGACACTGGGCGCACTGCAACCGGGTTCCCAGAAACACCTGGGCCACTGCCTCGGACCGTTCCATCGGCGTTCGATGAGCGCGGAACCAGTTCGCCGCCGGAACGGCATAGGTGCTGCCACGGGCCGTCAGTAACTCCCTTACGAACACGTCCAGTGGCGTATGATCCGCGAGCCGGGCAGCCAACCACTCGCGGAATAGCTGGGCTCCCTTCCGATCGAGTGCCCGCTCTTCAAGCCGGAAAAGGTCCGCCCACTTGAGCGCCCAGAAATCCGCAAACTCAGGCCGTTCCATCAACCGGTCCGCAAGCCGGGCCCGCTTCGCGCAATTTTCGTCCGCCACAAATGCCCTCGCCTCCGCCGCGGTCGGAATGACACCCAACAGGTCCAGGAACGCGCGCCGAACGAAAACGGAATCGTCGCAAAGCACCGCCGGATTGAGGCGCAACGATTCGAGTTTACTAAAGATCGGCAGATCCAGGGAGTTGAGTGAAAGAGGCTGGCTCCAGGTGAATGGCTCCCGTGCCGGCAGGAATGCGAGAGTGGCTGGTGCCTGCTGGTCGAGGTAGCGGACGAGAACGGTCGTTTCCCCGGCTTGCTTCGCTTGAACCTGTCCCCGCGCTGAAATACTCACAATCGGATGGGCCGGTTCATACACCGCCATGTGCGTCACGTCCCGACGGGTGCCATCTCGAAAATGCGCCACCACCGCCAGCGCAACCGTGTGATCCGGTGCCCGCACAAACTGTTCGCGCGGCTGAACCTCCAGGCGATCGAGCGGTGCCGAAGTTGCCAGATCATTGGTCACACCGCCCGCGATCCAACCCAGTAATGCTCGATATTCCCACGATGAACTTTCGAATCGCACTCCCCCTTCATGCGGCACTTGCCCCGTCGGTTTCAACAGGAGAAGGCTTTGGCCGGCGTCCTCCCGGTCAATCCGGCGGCCCGCGAGCTCGCTCACCAAAGTCGTATAATCTTGCTCTGGATCCTCACCCCGGAGGGATAACCGAAAGCCGCCCTTGCCATTGCGATTCCCATGACACGCCCCACTGCTGCACCCCCCCTTGGCCAGCACAGCCATGACGTCCCGACGAAAGGAAGCCGGTCCCAATCTCTCCTCGGCCGATGTCCCGCGACCCGATGCCGTTCCCGGATAAAATCCCAGCACCCCCATTGCCAAGCCGGCAATTGCCCCGCGCAGAGAGGGTGCATGCATGGCGTCAGCATCCCGGTTTGTCCTTCCACCGGCAATTGGTTTTCGAAGGTAGTCCTACACAGCCCCCCTGCTCCGCAAACCATCGGTTGGGCCCGTGCTGACGCCCGACGTGCGTGGGGAGAGACCCACAGCCAGTCGAAGCAAAGCGATCAATTTTGGTGAGATACCCCCAGGGGCAGTCCTGTCTGGCGACCAAGAAATGAAGAAATACCAATGAATTCGGGCCTTCCTGTTACCGTTGTTTGTGAAAAAGGTGGCATTCCTCTTGCGAGAAGACGTCGGACGGGTGAATTTCGTGGCCGGTAAATTCGAGCCATTGAGCGCCGTGGAACACAGCGGGGTTTGGCCCGGGCGAAGGATTCCCCCAATGGCCATTGTGGTCCACAGGTTTGGCTCGCGGGTTTGGCTCGCGGGTTTGGCTCGCAAGTGTGACCGGTGGTAGGAAAGGTAGAAAACGCAAATGATGACACAGCGCGATATGAAGACCGGCCTGAATGCCCGGACGACTTTCGCTCGGCTCCATTCCTGCACACTCCGGTCAGCGCTGAAGGCCTGCCTCTTGGCCGGCATCTGGGTCTGGGTTACTGCCGGTTCGGCTTCTTTGTCGGCCGCAGAGAGTAGTTCAAAAAAGGTGACACGAGCCACCCGGGTAAATATCGAGAAAGCAAAATCAGCGGCGGCGAGCGCGTCAACTCCAAGGGTTCGGAACCGAGTCACCACCCGCACGGAAGACGTCGAGGACCCGGGCAAGCTCCCAGAGGTCGAGGGAGACGAAGACCGATCCGAGCCCGTCACCGTAACGCTGCGGGAATCGGAGGATTCGTTGAAGCTGAGCCGCCCCGTCGAATTGTCTCCGGAGCATGCCGAAGAGAAGATATCCTCGATCGTGTCGAAGACGGACGATCGATTCGAGGCTGGGACGGGCTCGTCCGGTGCCAAATTACCGGAGGCCCTAAACAGTCTGGTGAAAGAGTTTCGGTCGGCCAGCGACGATTATGTGGCCACGCAGAAGGAATTAACCCGAAAGCTCCGGGGAGCCTCGGCTGAGGAGAAGGCACGCCTGCGTGAGGCCTTGCAGGTGAACAAGGAGAAATTCAGCCACTCGACCGCCCCGCTCCGTGAACAATTGCAGGACCGCCTTGAGGACTTGAAGCGAGATCTCAAAGAGCATAGCCAAGCCATTAGTGCGGGTGCGGGCGGCGGGGGGGGACGTCGCCGCGGAGGCGACTGATGTGGGCGGTGCCTCGGGGGGGTCTTCGGATCAACCGCTTCGTCCTGACCGGCGTACTGTTTTGTCGCGCCTGCGGCGGCGTCGTTACCGCGCTCGACTCCAGCCCCACCCCACCGGTCAAACCCGCCCAAGGTCCGATCCCGGTTCGATGGACAACGATCGACCCGCTCCAACAGACGTCCGCATTTCGCGACTGGAACATGATTGTTTCGGCACGTTCCGAAGGGGGTTACGCCGATAATGTCCTCCTGTCTGAGAAACGTCGACAGGGGAGCGGCTTTGTCGCGGTAGGCGCCGATCTTTTCCTGATCTACCTTCCGGCCAAGGGTCCAGAATTCAATCTGTTTTTCTCGGGAGACGATCGTCGCTACCTTGCTTCGATCCGTACGGGTTCCAATCAACCGTCGGCAACCAAGGACCAGTACTTCATCACCCAGGCAACCCTCAAGCAGGCGTGGAGAGACGATTGGATTTTTTCGTTCGCAGCGCAGCATGTCTACAATGACCAGGTATACGACGCCAGTGATCTCGATGACCGCATCGGATCCGTCCGGACCCAGGGACATTTTTTCAATTTACTGCCCTCGATCCGACGGGGAATTGGAAGGTACTTTTTCCTCGAGGCAGCCGTGGGGGGAGGCCGCCAGCATTTTGAAAGTCCGATCAGCAGTTACTGGGAGGCGGGCCCGCGATTGACGGCGGGCTGGACACCCAACACAAACACCAGCGTGGAAATCGGATTGAGCGCGAATCGCCGCTGGTACGATACCCGACTGGAAACCGACCTTGCCGGGAATCCATTTCCCGGAACCCAACTCGGGACGGATGACAAACGGGCGGACCTCGTCTGGCGACAAACCTGGGATTCGCGTCGCTGGTGGAGCACCACTCTCCGGGGATTTATCAACCACCGCACCGATGATGCTGCGGGCTATTACGACTACGATCGGTTGGGTGCGGCCGCCACGCTAAAATTCAGTCCGCCGCATTGGATCGTTCGACTGGCGGTGAAGGGATCCACCTATGACTACCGTCGCCAGCTCGTATCCCCGTTCAATCCCGTGCCACGCGCCCGCGAAGAAGCTGAACTTGAGGCACGGGTTGAACGACAGATTACGAACCAGCTCCGTCTCTATGCTCGAGGGTTGTACGACGTCACCCATTCGAATGTACCCCTCGACAGCTACCGGGCCAATACGGCTCTGGCAGGCGTCGAATGGGACTTTTAATGGCTCCTTATTCTTCGAGCGCCAACCCCTCGGCCAACCCGATTGGCAACCGCGCCGCCCAGGCAATCCCCCGAAGGCACAAAATTCGCCAGATTGAATCATCGAGAGTCCAATGATAGTGCCCGGGAATGCTAACAAACACCCGACCGATCCCCCGCTCAAACGTCCATACCAGGGGACGTTCCGCGCCATCGACTTCCGCCTTTCCCAGAACGGTGACCCTGCCGGGCTCGCCGACCAGCGGCCAATACGGCTCGTCGAGCAATGGCACGACCTTGGGCAGTCCGCGCAGCAACGGATGATCGCCGGGACCCAGTTGGAGTTCGAATGGCATGTGACGATATCCCGTTCTTCCGGGCTGGGCGGAAAGACCGATTCGCTCCGCCAACTGTTCGGGATCCTTGTCGGCAATCACCGCCGAATGGAGCAAGATCAACCCCCCGCCGCGTGCTTGAAATCGATCCATCGCCGCCAGCCGCGCCGCGCTCCAATTGTGATTCCAGAAGTAAAACACCAGCGCGTCCGCGGTTTGAAACTGACCGTCCGAAGGCCATTCCCAGGCAGTTTCCACGCTTAGAGGCGTGTCCAGGGATCCCCAAAGCCGAACCCATTTTTTCTGCCAGGCCGGGTAATCGTGTTGGCCCGGCCCGTGGTCTTGTTTCGAGGCAATCAGGACGATTTTCCGCGGCTCGCTTTCTTGGCCGGTCGACCGTTTTTCCAAGTTCCGGGTGCCTTCCAGGATCTTCCCAGCCGCGGGGCGATTTCCAACCGGCGGGGCGTATAACAAATAGGTCAGCAAATCCTTCACCTCAGCCGGTTTTATGGCCTCGAGTAGTCCCGCCGGCATCAGCGACAGGCCGGTCGGCTGCAGGGTGGCGATGTCACGCCGAGCCACCGGTGTCTCGGCACCCTTGCCATCGAACACGATAATGGAGTCCTCGCGGTCCGCTGCGGATCGCAGAAAGCCGGTCACTTCGGTCCCATTCTTCGAGACGACGAGGTACGTGACGTAGTCCGGATGCAACATCGCGTTGGGCTCACGGATGTCGCGCAGAATGCTGGTGGGATCCCGGTGGACGAGGTTGCTCAGGTCGGGGCCAGTCACGGCGCCCTCGCCCCGAACTCGGTGACAGGATCCACATTGCAAAATCTTACCGTGGAACAATTCCCTGCCATGCTCCCAGTCTCCCGAATCGAACTTCGGCACCCGGCTGTCGGTACCGGCGGTCGCCCTGACCTGGGGGGACCCGCTCAACATCGCGTCGGGCTTGCTGAAGGCAGCCGGCTCCCGGCCCTGTGCAACCTCGGCTCCTAATCGACTGAAATCGTACTCGAGATCGATCGTTTCAGAAGTTGTCCCCGATCGCACCGACCGCACACCGGGGAGCGTCAAGGCATACGTGACGGCAAAGGGATGCGGATCGGTGGTCAGCACCACGGTTTTCCCGGCGTCCTCCAGTCGAATCGAAAGGATGGGGAGCTGTCCCCGCGGCGTCGCGGCCTGCTGGGCCACCACCGCATAGGGGGGCTTCAAGACCTCGAACCGATCGCCCGCCGTTACATAGGAGCCGAATTCAATCTGCGGGCGCCTCGGCGTCGCGGAATCCGGGGAGGTCCATCGGGTGATTGATTCATCCAAGGCACGGTCAAATGTCACCCGTACTTCCGTGCTGGACGCCGGCCAGGCACCCACCGGCTGAGGCACCTCTCGGTCGACATAACGAATTCGAAAAAGCCGCCCAGCACCCTGCGGACCCGTGCCCCAATCCGGCGGACCACTATGGCAGGAGACATACAAATCCCCGCCGGGGGAGAGCGTGACATCGGTCGTCAGCATCGAAAGCCGGGCGATCGGCACGGCCCGCCCGACATAGCCCTCGGGCGTTTTTCCAAGCAGGACCCGCCATAATTTTCCACGGGACTCGCCGGTCACGATCGCGTTTCCCTTCCAGGCCGCCGGACCGAACAATCCTCGGCCGGGAGAGACCCGGAAATTTGCGCTGGACGGAGTTCGCGCTGGCTCCGGTTCGTTGAAGACAAATCCGCAGGCCGACTGATGCTGGGGTCCGAACGCGACCGCCGGAGGCTCGCTGACCAATCCCGGCAACCACTCGGAGTGGGAGGGCGGAAAGCCGTAGTTGTGGCCGGGTTGAATCTGATTCAATTCATCCAGCGGATTGCCATTGGGCATCCAAGTTTCGCCCTCCTGATCGGTATTGAAAAGTTCACCCGCCTGATTGAACTGGAGCCCGTAGGGGACACGGATACCGGTCGCGAAGGTCTCCAATTGGCCCGATTTTCGATGCCATTTTTGAATCGTGCCGCGGGGAGAATTCAAGTCGTAGATCGAAACTGTCTCCTCGGGGTTTGGCTCACGGTTCGAAGCAGGCTTTCCCCGCCGGCGGATCCAGGCCTTCCGTTCCTCGGGTTTTAGTTCGCACCATTTACGCAATCGATACGCATTTGAATAGTCGGCAACCAACAAGCCGAAATAGACGTTGCCTTCCTCATCCAACGTTACCGCCGTCGCGTCCACCCCGCCCGATCCCACGTCCGTCGTCGGCCATCCACTCGCAATGATCTCCTCCTTCTCGGCTCGGCCCTTCGCATGGCGGGCGACCAAGCGGGATACCTTGCCCTTTGACGAGACGTACAAACCATCCCGTCCCCATTCCATCCCGACCGGCACGCTCAAGGTCGGCTGATCCCAATAGGGCACGGCGGTGTCTTCCAATCCGTCGCCGTCCGAATCGTGCAATCGCCAAACTCGGCCGTCATATCCGAGGGTCGTCAGTGTCCCATCCGGCGCAAACCGCAGATTGTTCTGGTTCGGGAGCGAAACGGGCAATTCCTCAACCTGGAATCCAGGCACCAGCATGTGGATCACCGAAGGGGCGCCACCCCGCAAAACCCCTGTGGAAAGGACCCCCCCGACTACGATTGACCTCAGCGGGCGGATCCACCCCCAGGCGAGAACGGACAAAGGATTCATTGCGTAAGGACGTGCTACGCGGATGAAGGACGTTCCGCAAATCGGAATCTCGATCGAAAGGCCGCTTGCCGACTGGCGGAACCGAAGATTCAATCGGGTCATTCGATGAAGCCTCCTGTTAGCCGCCGCCAGTTTCTCACCCATTCCGCCCTCCTGCTGCTGGCGGGTTGCTCCGCGCCGGAGCCGCCGGTAATTCGCGTCGAAGATTACGAGGCCCGTCGACGGGAGCGGGGACTGATTCGCGTTGCCTGTATTGGGGACAGCATCACATTTGGCGCCGGGGTTGAAGATCGGGAGAAAAACAACTTCCCCAAAAAGCTGGAAGAATTGCTCGGCACCAGCTTCGAAGTCCGCAATTTTGGCCGCAACGGTGCCACGCTGCAAAAGGCCGGAGACCTGCCGTATTGGACCACCGACGAGTTCACCGCCGCGGCGAGCTTTCGTCCGGACGTAATTATTCTCATGCTCGGCACCAACGACACAAAGCCTCAAAACTGGAAGGATCGGAAGGCATTTGCCACCGACCTGCGAGCTTTGTTAGCCACGTTCCGCTCGTGGAAGTCGCGCCCAAAGATCTGGACTTGTCTCCCCGTGCCCGTCTATGAAGCCAAGTGGGGGATCAATGCCGAGGTGCTCGAAAACGGGGTCATACCTGCCATATTTGACGTTTGCACCGGACGGGAAACGCCGGTAATTGATCTGCACGACGCGCTCTCGAATCACCCTGAAATGTTCCCGGACAAAATCCATCCAAACGCCGAGGGCGCGGCCTTCATGGCCCTGACCGTCTACCAGGCCATACGCCCTTGATCTGTCCCCGATAAACACCCTAGTCCCGTCATGAAATCACGACTCCATGGTCTCGCCCTCGCTCTCGTCGTTCTCGCCGGCACCCACCTAAGGCTGCTGCCCAGCACCCAGGCCGCCGTCCTTGAATTGGCTCCCGACGACCGCATCCTCTTTCTCGGCGACACATTTTTCGAACGCGAAGGCGCGTTCGGGCACATTGAAACCGCGATCACCGCGGCCTACCCCGATCGCAATCTCCTCTTCCGGAATCTCGCATGGTCCGCCGAGACTCCGATGGGGCGCGCACGCGCCAGTTTTGACTGGAACAAGCAAGAATCCGAATGGTTGCAGCGAGTGAAGGTCCAGGTCGACTTGGTGAAGCCCACCGTGACTCTCCTCAGCTTCGGAATGACCGCGTCATTTGACGGGGAACAGGGCCTGCCCAAATTTCAGGCGGATCTGGGCCGGTTAATGGCCGCCATCGACGAAGTGAGTGGACGTCCCGTCCGACATGTCTTGCTGGGATCCGTTCGACACGAATCGGGCTTCGGAACCATCGAGGAAATCGCTCAGCACAATGCCCAAATTGACCGCTACAATCAGGCTCTCTCCGGGATGGCCGCGAAGCGGGGCGCGGTTTTTATCGATCTTGCCGATTTACCTCGCGGAACCCTCAAGGCAGGTACCTCCCTAACTTCAGATGGCATTCATTTGACGGAGGATGGCTACCGCCTCGCCGCAGAAAAGGTCGTGCGGGCCCTGGCAGGCTCCGCTTCGCCTGGCTCGACCGGCGGATCCCTTTCCACCCGGGAATCCGTCCTGAACCTTGCGGTTCGCAAAAAGAACGAACTGTTCTTTCACCGCTGGCGTCCGGCAAATTGGACTTATCTCTTCGGATTTCGCAAGAACGAGCAGGGACGAAATTCTGTTGAAATGCCGCAGTTCGAGCCCTTGATCGTCGAATGGGAAAAGCGAATCAGCCGCTTGCGAGACCTCAAGGAACAGGACGCCACCGCCGCCGAAGAGGTTCATCGACTCGCCGGGGGTGAGGGACTTGCCCCGGTTGCCACCGCAGAATCAATCCTGCGCAAGCCTCCAGCAAACCCGCAACCGGTGCCGACGTTTCAGGTGCACGAGGGTTTCGAAATCTCGCTCTGGGCGGAGAGTCCTGATCTGTTCAAGCCGATCGGCATCAACTGGGACGCACAGGGTCGCCTGTGGGTTGCGAGCTCCCGGGTTTACCCGATGATCAAGCCCGGGCAGGACGCCGAGGATTCCATCGTGGTGCTAAGTGATACAAACCACGACGGCCGCGCCGACACGTCGACCATTTTCGCCGACGGCTTGCTCATTCCCACCAGCGTGCTGCCCGACAACCGCGGAGGCTGCTACGCGGCGTGCAGCCACGAGTTACTCCATTTTCCGGACACGAATGGGGATGGTCGGGCGGACAGTCGGCAAATCGTGCTCAGCAGCTTCGGCACGGAAGACACTCACCATAACCTCCATACGCTCCGCTGGGGCTATGACGGGCATCTCTACATGAACCAGTCGATCTATACGCATTCGCATGTGGAAACCCCCCACGGAATCGTTCGCCTGAACAGCGCCGGCATTCTTCGGTTCCATCCGGACACCTGGCAGCTTGAGATATTCACCAAGGGCGGCTGCAATCCCTGGGGACATCATTGGGATCAATATGGGAATTCCTTTTTCACCGATGGGGCCGGATCCAAAGGCATTTATCACGCGATGGAAGGCGGGACCTACTTTACGTACTCGGACATGCGCCGCGAAGCGGAAAGCATTAGTCCGGGAAATTATCCCAAGTTCTGCGGGCTCGAAATCGTGCATTCGCCCGCTTTCCCAGCCGAATGGCAGGGAAACTTGATTACCTGCGATTTCCGTGCGCAACGCATCGTCCGGTTTGGCCTCACGGACGCTGGCTCTAGCTACCAGACCCGAGAGCTCCCCGACCTCGCCCGTTCCACCAATGTCACCTTCCGGCCGATTGATGTGAAGTTCGGGCCCGACGGCGCTCTTTACATCGCCGACTGGTCCAACCCGATTATTCAGCACGGCGAAGTTGATTTCCGCGACGCGCGCCGCGATCACGAACATGGCCGTATTTGGCGTGTCGCCGCCAAGGGCACGCCGTCCCCTCGCCCAACGGACCTGACCAAACTTTCGGTCACTGACCTGCTCGACCGCACTCTGTCGAAAAGCGGCTGGGAGCAGGCGCAATCCCGCGCCGTGCTTCGCCAACGAGCCGCCCACGACGTCCTCCCGGCCGCACGGACCTGGATCAACCACCAGACCGACGCTCGCGCCGCTCTGGAAGCACTCTGGCTGCACGAATCATTTGGCCAACCCGCACCCGAATTATTGAACAGCCTGATCGCGGCTCGTGATGCAAGACTCCGCACCGCGGCTGCCCGTCAATTGGCTCGCTAAATCGTTGCGATCGAACCCACCTCCCACCCGCCATTTAATTTTCCTGCCCCCATGTTTGCTCGTCGCCTTCATGACCTCCTGGCCTCAGCCAGTTTGGCCGCCTTCGCCTTCGCCTTACTCGCCCAGTCGCCGATGGCTCACGGCCAGTCCCAAGCCAGCCGACTCCCTCAACTCGCCGCGCTGATCCGGGATCCGTCACCCAAAGTCCGACTCGAAGCGCTGCGCGCCCTCGCGCGCATTCCCTCGGCGGAATCCGCAACGCTCGCACTGAGCGTGTTGGATCTGCCGATGGACTCCACGCTGGACTACGGACTCTGGCTGACCCTTAACGACCTGTCCGAACCCTGGCTCGCCGCGTTTGAAAGCGGAACGTGGAAACCCGATGGACGCGAGCGGCAGCTCGAATTCGCCCTGAAAGCGGTCAAGCCCGCGCAGGCAAGCCGAGTCTTAGGAAAAGTGTTGAGCGACCGTCCGCTGGATCGACAGGGATCAGGCCCGTGGATCGAACTCATCGGACAAGCCGGCGGTGGCCCGGAACTGGCGCAACTCTTCCGACAGACCGCGAACGGTGGTTTTGACGACGCGGCCGCCGTGCGCGCCCTCAAATCTCTGACCGAGGCTTCCCGCCTCCGCAAGGTAATGCCCGATGGGGACCGATCCGCGATCGGTCGGATGATTGGCGATGACTCTCTTCCCGTTGCCGTCCGGGCTGAAGCCCTTCGTTTGGGAGCTCAATGGAAAACGGAAGGTAATTGGACTGAGCCAGCCTTGTCGCTCGCCGGCAATGCATCGGCCCCTGTCAGCCTGCGCAACACGGCGTTCGACTCCCTCCGGGCGGTTGGCGGCAAACCGGTCATCGCGGGTCTCGCAGGATTGCAAAACTCCTCGACCCCGGGAATTCAATCCTCGGCGAGCATTGCCCTTGCCGGACTGGATCTCGGGCAGGCTGTGCCCGGCCTCATTGCTTCAATTCAGCGGACAACCGAGGAGACAGCGGCCGTGGAATTCTGGCGCGCAGTTCTTCCGGTGAAGGGCGCGGCCAAGGCCATCGCCGCTGCTCTCCCGGCCAACGGCATCCCCCAAACCGCCGCCCGGACCGGCATGCGGGTTGCCCGCGAAGGCGGACGGAATGAGATGGAGTTGGTCATCGCTCTGGCCAAATCCAGCGGCCTCGCCACAGACACCCAGGCGTTCACCGGACAATTGGTTCAGGAAATCACCCAAAAAGCCGCGATGCAGGGGAATCCCGCCCGAGGCCAATTGGTGTTCCGCCGCCCGGAACTCGCCTGCGTAACCTGCCACGCCATCGGGGGCGCCGGCGGAAAAGTCGGCCCCGACATGACCAGCATCGGAGCCAGCGCCCCGATGGACTACCTGGTGGAATCCGTCCTGCTGCCCAATGCAAAAATCAAGGAAGGCTTTCATGGCATCGCCGTATCGACCCGCGATGGACAGGAATTCAACGGGGTCCTCGTCCGCGAATCACCGACGGAGCTGGTGCTGCGCGACGCCGCCAATCACGAAGTCTCGATCGCCAAGAACAACATCGACGGCCGCCAGCAAAGCACCGTCTCGTTGATGCCCGCCGGCCTGCTCGACAATCTTCCTGAGGCAGACCAACTCGATCTCTATGCCTTCATGTCGCAGCTTGGAAAGCCCGGCGACTACGATGCCAGCCGCGGTGGCGCCGCCCGGAAATGGTGGGTCGCGAATGTTGTGCACACCGATATGCAGGACGGCCAGGGCGACTGGATTTGGAAAAAGCCGCTGGAAGACAAGCGCTGGGCGGGAATCCATACGTTCGTCAACGGACGCCTCCCGAAGGAGCAATTGGATGAAGCTTCCAAGGCAAGGGCCTGGATCGCTCGCGTCGCCCTCTGCGCCGCCACCGAGGTCACGGTTGCCGTCGCGGGCCCGGTCGAATTTGAACTCACCGCCAATCCTGCCGCCGAACTTTGGGTGGACGGACAGAAGGTCGGAAACGATGGCATCAGCCGGACAGAACTAAAAGCCGGCACCCACCGGGTCGTTGTCCGTCTCGACCCCAAATCGGTGCCGCCCACGCTCGGATTGCGGAGCAGCGCCCCGCTGTCGCTGAATTAGTTGGAACCACGGATGAACGCCGATAGACGCTGATTCCTGTCACTCGGGCGGCGGCGTCCTGGACCCCACTCCGAAGGTCAAAGGCAAGGCTTCATCTTATCCGCGTCGGTCCGTGTTCATCCGCGGTTCTTCCTCGAAGACTGATCCGTTACCTGTCCTTTTATCCTCAATCGCACGCCCTGATCCGCGGATAGAAATCTGAAATTTGAAGAAAAAGCTCTCTGGGGTGCATTTTCCGCTTGCCTATGTTATATATATTATGTATTTAACACGAATGCCTGCACGCATACCACTCCAGTCCAAGACCCCCTTCGCCATCGATTCTCGCCCACTCACCGAGGTTTCCTCCGCTCACGCGGGCCTCCTGGCTACCTCGCGGGCCTTCCGCTCCCTCAAACTCCCCGATCTCATTGCCGCTAATCTCCAGCTCAAAACCCGTAAGCGCGGTTGTACGGAATCCCAATTCATCGAATCGATCCTTCTGCTCCAGACTCTTGGGGGGGATTGTCCGGAGGACTTCTCCCTGCTCCACAACGATAGCTGCCTGGAAAAGGGACTCGGCTATGCGTTGCCTAAGACCCGAACGGTCCGGGATTTCCTGGATCTCTTCCACGAGGAGGATCTGGTCGCTTTGCACCCTAAACGCGAAGAACAGAAGATCTTCATTCTAGCCCCCAGCTCCGGCATCGAATCTCTGCAGCGAGTTCAGGAAGGGCTGGTTCAACGGGTGGCCAGACTGTATGGACAACAGAATTCAGCCCTGGGCATCGCGACGATCGACATGGATGCCACGATCATCGAAAGTCATAAGCAATCGGCACTGCCACACTATGAGGGGGGCCGGGGCTATCAGCCCCTGGTCGCGGTATGGTCGGAGGCCGATTTGGTGGTCGCCGATCAATTTCGTGACGGCAACGTCCCCGCCAAACAGGAGCCCCTGAGCTGTGCCAAGACCGCCTTCGGGGCACTTCCCAACACGGTCAAGCAGCGCTATTTCCGCGGAGACAGTGCTTGCCATGAGAATGGGCTCATGCAATGGCTTCGAGATCCGGAGCGGTCGGCCGAGCCTGGGGGTCGGATTGGCTTTGCGATCAGTGCGGTGTTGAGCGGGGCCTTGGCCGGGTCGGTGGCGATGATATCTGAGAAGCAATGGAAGACGATTACGGTGGAGGCCGACGGTACACAACGGCAATGGGCCGAGGTGGATTTTGTGCCTGGGGACAAGGCCGAGAAAAAGGACTCTCTGCCCCTACGCTATATTGGGGTGCGCCTGCTCAAAGCTCAGGGAAGTTTGTTTGCCGATGGATCCGATCGCCATCATCACGCCGTGGTTACCAACCTCGATTGGGAAGGCCAGCGCCTCCTGCAGTGGCAGCGAGAAAAAGCGGGCACCATCGAGCACGTGCACGATGAAGTGAAGAACGC
The DNA here is from genome assembly GCA_945861565.1 of Akkermansia muciniphila. Classification (GTDB taxonomy): domain Bacteria; phylum Verrucomicrobiota; class Verrucomicrobiia; order Limisphaerales; family UBA9464; genus SIBK01. The sequence goes on along the minus strand of CAMAUY010000001.1, from coordinate 49,000 downwards.
TTTGGGCGGGGGGCATATGCCCAGTCAGCATTTTAATGTCAACGCAGCCTGGTTTAAGCTGGCCTTGATGGCCTACAATCTAGCCAGTGCGATCCGCGGGCTATGCTTCGCACCGGCCGAACGGACGGTGCGCTTCAAAAAGTTCCGGCTGATGCTGGTGCATATATGCGGGCGGATGAGCCGATTTGGATGCAAATTGCGGCTGCGCTTCTGTGCAAGCCAGTCGGTGATCGATCGTTTCCTCAAGGTGTGGGACATCTTCCAGTTGCCCACCCAAGCCACGGCCTTCAAGTAGGCGGAGAAACCGCAAGAATCTGGCCGCCACGTCCCGAACCGAACCGGGGCGAAGCCGGCCTTTTGTCATTTTCAGGCCGAATCCAATAACATCCCCGCGGAATTCGCTCAAAAGCTGCGCCAAGTCGTCTTCCGTCACCGTTTTAGGCCGTTTTGACCCTGACCGGAGAGTTCCGCGGTCTCAAAAACCGCCCGCAACCATCCTGTCCTTCCTTATCCGCGGATTTGGGCGCACGATTGAACTCGGGACGGGCGTCTGGTAGTTTGCCTAGGTGAGTCCTACGGTATTTAGACATCGGCAATACCGGTTTCACTTTTTCTCGCGAGAAGAACCACGGATTCACACGTACACGTAGTCTCTCCGGATGGAGAGGCCAAGTTCTGGCTCGATCCTCGGGTCGAGTTAGCGATGAGCAAAGGCTTTGGGAGCGTTGAATTGAATGAGATACGGCGAGTGATTGAGGAGCGTCATGAAGCAATCCGAGAACAGTGGCGGCGACACTTTGGCGGCTGAGGTGCTGAATATCTCACGGCGTGGCTTGTGGCTGTTGGTTAAGGGGCGGGAATATTTTCTGGGCTTTGATTTTTTCCCATGGTTCCGTCAGGCCACGGTGGAGCAGTTGTGCAGCGTAGAATTACTGCACGAGGACCACTTGTACTGGCCGGAGTTGGATGTCGATTTGGACCTCGACAGGATCCTTTATCCTGAGAAGTACCCACTGGTAGCAAAAGCCGTTGACGAGCCGCCCGATTGACTTGTCTTCGGCTCTTGGTATTACTCTTTAGTATGACAAATGAATTACAGGTGGTCAGCGTCAAGTTTCCAGCACGGCTCCTGCGGCGCATCCCCAAGGCTGGACACGGGCGCAGCTGTTTTATTTTGCAGGCGGTGGAAGAAAAAATATTTCGCCAACCCCCAGTTGAATGGCAGCCGACCACGGCACGGGGTCGACGCATGGCCGCCATCATCGCCCAAGGCAAGTCCGAGGGAGTGACGATGGAGAGCGAGGAGTGGCTCGAAAACGAGCTGCGTGCGAGACGGGGGAGGTTCGCTTGAAAACTTTTCTGGATTCCGGCGTTCTCATTGCCGCGTGGAAAATTGACACCCTCAAAGATGCCGCCCGTTCCATCATGGCCGACGATCGCCGTGAATTCTTCAGTTCCCAGATGGTCCGACTGGAATTGCTTCCCAAACCGCGGTTTGAAAAGCGAAGGACCGAAGTCCGGTTTTACGAAAATCATTTCGCCGAACTGGTGAGATCCGAACCGTTGAGCCGGGAACTGGCGGAGGAAGCCGAGATCTTGGCATCGCGCTATGGGTTGTCCGCAGCGGATGCGTTGCAAATCGCCGCGGCCATCCGTCAGGGCGTCCAGGAATTCTGGACCACCGAAAAGCCAGGGAAGCCGTTGTTCCGGGTGACGGAGCTGAAGGTTTTATCCCTGGGCGCCTAAAACTCTCTCCGTCACCGTCGAGGGGTGCCGATTCACGACCTGCAAAAACCGCATGACGGTGTCCCCATGCTTCAGCAACCTCCGCTCCTGCCACGGCGCCACCAGTTCCAAAGTATCCCGTTTCGTGTGGCCAAGAACAAACAATCCCCCGGGAGCGAGCAGACGGGGCAGCGCCGGGTTGTCCAGCAGTCGCTGTGCGAACGAGGTGGAGCGTAGATTCACGTTCTTCGGACCGTAGGGAGGATCTGCCAGTACCAGGTCAAACAGGCGTTCCCCCGTCCGCATTTGCTGAATCACGGTAAATACATCCTGCACCCGCAGCTCGACCGCATCCCGTGGCAAGCCCGAGGATTCGAGGTTGTCCCGGTAGAACCGAGCGTGCCGTGCGGACAACTCGACAGAAACCACGCTCCGAGCCCCGCGGCTTAACGCTTCAAGCCCCAGCGCCCCCGAGCCCGCGAACAAGTCGAATACCCGGGCATCGACGACCCGATCCCCCAAGCTGTTAAAAAGGGCCAGCTTGACCTTGTCGGGTGTCGGCCGCACACCGATTCCTTCCGGAACCTTCAGAAACCGTCGAGCGCTGGCCCCACCGCTTATCCGCATCGATCGATGCTCGCGAGAATCCAGGCCGCCGCCAGACAAATGTGTTCGGAGGCCTCCCCCGAATGACGTGCCGCTCGCTCCTTCCATTGGCAGTGCTGAACGCCGCTGTGCGCCGCGGGCTGCCCCTCGGCGCACTCGCAATCCCCGCTCCAAAGCCATTTGTCGCGAAGGCGCGCCCCAGGGAATTTCGGCCGGGCATTGATCCGGCCGAATTCGACAAGTTTGTCGACGAACTCGCAACGGAAGCGGTCATCGGGAATCAAAGACGAATTGCAACCGAGACGTGTTTCACGATACTCGCCCCCTATTATGAGCGAATTGGAGCGTGAACAGGTGGAATCAAAGGTGCGGGCCGTCATTGGGCAGACCTTCGGACTTTCGCCGACCGAGACTGCGGGTGAGCTCCGCATGGGCGATCCGGCGGCCTGGGATTCGATGGGCCACATGCAGTTGATCGTCGGCCTGGAGGAAGCCTGCAACTGGTCGTGCCCGGGTCACCAGATCGCAGAACTCGTGGATGTCCCCACGATCGTTGACGCCATCTGCAACCCTTCCAATTGATCACGCCATGGGTAACCCGTCTGAATTCCCCCACTCGGTGCCGCTGGGATTGGTCATCCCCGCTGAATTGGTCGGCGACGTTGTCGGCAAGCTTCACTACGTCTCGGAACAGCTCGCCGGATTCCGAATTTCGGATTCGCGGGACACCGTGCAGTTCCGGTTGAAGCCCGGCCAGGAGGCCCAACGCGCGCTCGTGACCGAACGACTTCGCGAAGTCGCAACCAAGCTCTGCCGATCCTACCGGTCGTGGGGGGACAAGGTTCTGGTCAGCCGCCCGCGGGAACAGTTCGCGTGCCAGGAGGACCCACATCCGGCGCTCGAAAGGGAAGGGCAAATTTTTCGGTACGGCAATGGGCGGTACGGGTTGGGGCCTCATATGGTCGCGCTAGTTGAAGCCTTCGACCGCCAGTTCCTCCGGACCGTGGAATCGTTCTCGCCCGAAGCGCATCAGTTCCCCAGTATCATCGGGGGCGATATCCTCAGCCGCTGCCGCTATATCAAATCGTTTCCGCACTCTCTCTCGCTCGTCCATCATCTGAGGGAAGACTTGGAGGCGATCCAGGGATTCGCGGAACAGGCAGAGTGGGGGGGCGACCACCTGCACGTAAAGCCTGATAGTCTCGCCCCGCCCGAGACGTTGCTATCCCCCACCGTATGCTTTCACTGCTATGCTTGGTTAGCCGACAGCAAGCAAACCCGTCCGAGAATCATTACCGCCCGCGGCAAGTGCTTCCGATTCGAATCGGGCAACCTGCGCGGCCTCGAACGGTTGTGGGATTTTTCGATGCGGGAATTGATTTTTGTCGGACCGAAGGAGTTCGTGTTGGAGCAACGCCAGAAGGTGATCGATGCCTCCACCCAACTGCTCGACCGCTGGAATCTGTCCTACGAAATCAAGACCGCCACGGACCCGTTTTTCATCGACGACTTTTCGCAGCAATCCTCCTTTCAACGGGCTTTCGATCTTAAGTTTGAAGTGCGAGCCGCCCTGCCCTACAAGCCGGGCGGCAGCGTTGCCATCGGCTCCTTCAATATTCACCAAGACTTCTTTGGCCGCAGTTTTTCGATCGGAACCATCGATGGCCAACCCCTGCACACGGGTTGTGTTGGATTTGGCCTCGAACGTGTCGCCCTCGCCCTCGTGGCCCAACACGGTCTGGATCCCGCCGGGTGGCCCCCGGGTGTCCGCGAGGACATCTCCCGATGATTTAGTGCATGGAGCGACTCCCGGATACCCTCTGGCAAGCAGTCGGAGAAACACTTCGCCCCTGGTTGTTAAGCCTCCATCTGTCGCTCGCCTGGACGCTGGTGATCGAAGTTTTCCCCGCGGTTCGCAAGCCGGCAGGCTTGCTCGGCCTTACCGTGGCGTTTCTTCCCATTTTTCTGTGGGTAGCCGGACCCACGTGGTTTGTCATCAACCTGCTCGCCTACGGAACCGCCTCATTCCTGGTTCATTCGGAAAGTACAACGAGTGTCCGATGGAATCGTGCGTGCGTCCTCATGATTGGCTCCGTATTGCTCTACACGGTCGCACACCGAATTTGGGCGGGGGGAATTCATATACCATTCAACGGAAGGACGTGGCAGTGGAACAGTTTCGACATGTTCCTTCTCTTGCGCTGGGTGGTCCTGCTTTGGGAATCGGGTTCCGGAAAGGTCCGCACGCTGGCACCGTCGCGATTCCTGATCTGGACGGTGCTGCCCGTGACCTGTTTTGGGCCGTTTTTTCGCTACTCGCAGTTTCTGATCCAGTGGGATCGAATGACCCGTCCGGACGAAACCTGCGGCCCCAACGGAACCGCTTGGTGGCGGCAATTCCTGCCCGTCGGTGCGATGCTCGCTGGGCTCTGCTGCATCCACTACGCCGCCGATCTGCTGAAACACAGTTCCCATAACCGCGTGGCCTACTTACTGAATACATTTCTATTCGGGCCCTGGGGGTTCCTGCTCTTGATCGGAGCCATTCTCCGCAGTCAGGAAATTCTCGGGCAACGGATGGGCCTGGTATTGCCACCCAGTTTTGTCCGCCCTTTCGGCCGGACCAATCTCTCGGATTTTTGGGCGAACTGGAACATGTCGGTCACCGGCGTTTTTCGAGATCTGTTGTTCTACAATCGTTGGGGTCAAAAAAAGGCCAACCCATACGTGAACAGCATTATTTTGTTCACGCTCGTCGGACTTTGGCACAACCCGAATGCGTATTGGCTCCTCTGGGGCTTTCTTCACGGCTGCGCCTTCGCCGGGTTTCTCGGGTGGCGCAAATACCGCGATCAAATCTGTCCAATCGACCTGCGCTCCCGAATCCCGAGGCGGGATCTGTGGTCGGCCGCTCTAACCTACACGATCGTCTGCGCGATGTGGACCATTCCCTCGGTGCTCCTCAAATTTCTCGGAAATTCCGGAACGACGGGAACGACGCCCTGACTGTTAGACGTGTCCCAGGCGCGCTGAAATCTGCTCCACGTCGTAGACGCACCCCCCCCAAGTTCCACCGCCCGCCTGCTGCAAGATGGCCCATAGGCGCGTGTCATCCGGCAGTCCCGGGTGAGCCCGAAGTTCCGGATGGACCGGACGCTCCGCCAGAATTCGCGCTCCCTCGTCCGAAGAAAACCGACGCTCTCCCTCCCCGATCAGATCCACCGTCCCCTCGAGGCGATTTCGATCAATTACAATTCGAATGCGATCTCCATCCCGGACCCGGCCAATCGGTCCGCCCGCTAATGCCTCCGGGCCAATATGCCCAATGCAGGCCCCCGTTGAGACCCCGGAAAATCGCCCATCCGTGAGCAGGGCCACGTGTTTGCCAAACGGCAGATGCTTGAGGGCGGACGTCACTTGGTAGGTTTCCTCCATCCCCGTCCCCATCGGTCCCAGGCCCATCAACACCATGATGTCTCCGGCGCGAACGTTGCCTGCCTTCAACGCCTCGATGGCCGTTCGTTCACTGTGGAACACCCGGGCCGGCCCTTCTCGCCGGAAAACGCCGTCCGCATCGACCACCGATGGATCAATCGCGGTGCTCTTGATGACAGCGCCCTCTGGCGCGAGGTTGCCCCGCGGAAAGGTCACGGTACTCGTCAGACCCCGCTCGCGTGCCAACCCCGGAGGTAAGATGACGTCGTCCGGTTCAACTCCATCGTGTTCGCGCAATAGAGATCGGAATCGCCGGCGGCGCTCCGACACCGCCCAGAGATCGAGGACCGTACCCAAGGTCTCGCCCGAGACCGTGCGCACCGTCAGGTCCAACAATCCCAATGCCCGTAAATGCAGCATTACCTCCGGCACACCCCCAGCCAGGAATGCACGCACGGTGGGATGATAGACCGGGCCGTTCGGCAAGACGCTGACCAAACGAGGGGTGGCCCGGTTCACCGCAATCCAATCCTCCACCGTGGGGCGGGGAAGACCCGCCGCGTGGGCAATAGCCGGAATATGGAGCAGCAGATTTGTCGATCCTCCGAATGCGGCGTGAACCGTCATCGCGTTTCGAATCGCCGCGGACGTCAGGATGTCCCGCAGCCTTACTCCCGCCGCCTCCATCGCTACGATCGCCGACGCCGATTGCGTCGCCATTTCCAACCAGACGGCCTGTCCGCTTGGAGCGAGGGCGGAATGCGGCAGGCTAAGTCCCAGCGCCTCGGCCACGACTTGTGAGGTCGCCGCCGTTCCCAGGAACTGGCATCCACCGCCCGGACTTCCGCAAGCCCGACAGCCCAAATCCGCCGCCTCATCCAGAGTGACGAGGCCGCGGGCATAACGAATCCCGAGCGTTTGTACCGTGCCCGCATCTTCGCCGACCGTCGGAGGTAATGTCACCCCACCGGGCACCACGATTCCCGGTAAGTTGGGCAACCCGGCAAGAGCCATCAGCATCGCCGGAAGGCCCTTGTCGCAGGTCGCTACCCCAATCACTCCCGACCGTGTCGGCAAGGAACGCGCCAGACGGCGGAATACAATCGCGGCGTCATTCCGATAGGGCAGACTGTCGAACATCCCGGTGGTTCCCTGCGTCCGGCCGTCGCACGGATCTGAAACAAATCCCGCAAAGGGAATTCCTTTCAACCGCCGGATCTCGTTGGCTGCTGCCTCCACCTGCAACCCAATCTCCCAATGCCCGGTGTGATATCCCAAGGCAATGGGTTTGCCGTCCGGCGCTCGAACCCCACCCAGCGTGCTCAGAATCAAAAACTGCTTCCTCCCCAACTCCTCCGGTGCCCACCCCATGCCCGCATTTTGTGTCCACCCAAACAGATCTCCGCTCGGTCCCTCGCGCAACATCGCATCGGTGATCGGCAGCTTGCCCGCCGGACCCGGTCCGCGGGTCTTTAGTTCGTAGGAGGATTCTGCGGTTGCGAGCGGATGAAATGGGGCCGTGCTGGACATGGAGCAAGTAAAGACCAGAGCGGTCAAAAGCGGAATACTGGACCTCGAAAATTCGAATGCAGCCGATGCCATCGCTGCCATCGCCCTTGAATCGCACCGCCCGCACTCGCCGCGCAAAAGATTCCAATCGATTCCCGACCGCACGGTGAAGACGGCGAACGATCCCAATTCAATCGGAACAGTACTGCCTTGCTGAGATACCAAATCCCAGCGAGCCTCGGCAGAAATATCCCGGCGCTGCGGCAGCAGCGCCCTACCGTCCGGGTAGGGCGGCGCCTCCGTGTGGCCCCGACTTCCTTTCTTCCGAATCGGCGAGGGAGTTGGTACGGATCGACAAAGAAAAATATTGTGCCTATTGCAGACGCATCGCATCAAACCGGTTCGACGCAGGAATCGTCGCCGCTTTCTCCGAAACGGTATCAGAATTCACCCCTCACGTTTTCCTGCTACGTCCTAGGCAGGACAGGACTCGCGATGCAGTGCGGTGATATTCTGCTCCGGAAGCATTGCAACCTCCGGGGAGTTATTTCACCCGAAATCAACGTCCGCAACTGGGCCGAAAAGAAGACAATCCCAGCGTGGGACATGAGCGAGGGACTTGCCCACCTGCGCTCGTCGGCACCCTTTGATTATCTGTTCAGCATCATCAATTACCGATGGCTGGGAGCAGACATTCTCGGAATCCCAAGATACGGAGCCATCAACTACCACGACGGCCCGCTGCCACGTTACGCGGGAACCCGTGTGACCACCTGGGCGCTGATGAATGGCGAGACCTCACACGGCATTACCTGGCACGAAATGGTCGATGAAGTTGATGCAGGAAGAATCCTGAAGCAAACCCTGTTCACGGTGAATCCGAACGACACGAGCGGAACGCTTAACTTCCGATGTTATGTCGCGTCCATCCGTTCCTTCAGCGAATTGCTCGAAGAGATGATCGAGGGTGCCGTGAAACCGGTCATGCAGGATCTTTCGAAACGAACGTATTATGCCTATGATCGGAAGCCCCCACGCAATGGGTTTATCGATTGGACAGACTCTGACGAACAAATCCATAATCTTGTGCGCGCACTCGATTTTGGAATGCAACGCAATCCATTTGGATTCGCAAAAACGACATTCGGAGTCGACACCCTGTCCGTAACCCGATCCAAACGTATTGCTTCGCAAAGTGGCCTGACCCCCGGTTCGATTGTGGAATTGATTTCTTTGCACGAAACGAAGGAGCCGGGACCGTGGTTTCGCGTTGCGACAGGGGGGAACGATCTCTTGATCTCAAACCTATTGCAAGCGGACGGGTTGGCCCTCTCTCGGGAGCTCACCGCAACATTACAAACTTTGCCTGGCAGACTGCGGTTCACCACCCCGCCGCTTGAGCTCTGACGAATTCCATTGCGAATACTAGATTCTCAAAAAGGTTTGGCCGAAGTGGCTCTTTTTTAAAAGGAGTTGGCCTGACGGAAAGTCCCCGGCAGCCATTCCGTCGCTACGTCCACCGGAGCCTTCAGATCGTCGCCTTGGCAGGCCTTTGGCCGCTGTGTCGGGCATTCGGAATCCGGCACCTGTACGAAGCGGGTTGGAGTTCGCCGCGGCTGAGACTTCGGGCATTGGGTGGGGACTGCTTGCCGGGTTCCTAACCCTCGCATTGCCTGTGGCTGGCACGCTCTGGCCGCCGCGGTGCTCGTTGAACGCTGGGCGCGGAGTCAACATTCAACGACTGCGCCCGGTGCGGAACCCGCCAACTAAATCCAAGGGCAATCCATTCCTTGTCCCCGGAAGTTTCCCAGGGCATTTTTCCCCCGCTGTTGTCACTGATCATGAGCACTCCCATCCTCGTCGCCCGTAACAAATCTACGGATCTGTTCCTGCTGCCGCAAATGGCCAATCGCCATGGCCTGATTGCCGGTGCCACCGGTACGGGAAAAACGGTTACTCTCCAGGTCCTGGCTGAAAGCTTCAGTTCCCGCGGCGTGCCCGTCTTCATGGCGGACGTCAAAGGCGACCTCGCGGGCCTCTCGCAGCCCGGCGGTCAGTCCCCCAAGGTCCAGGAACGGGTCCAACTCCTCAAAATCCCCAACTTCTCGCCGCTCGCCTGCCCGGTCACCTTTTGGGACATCTTCGGCGAAGCCGGCCACCCCGTGCGCGCCACGGTTTCGGACATGGGCCCCCTCCTGCTCGCCCGGCTGCTCGCCTTGAACGAAATCCAAACGGGGGTGTTGAATCTGGTCTTCAAGATTGCCGACGACAACGGCCTGCTGCTCCTCGATCTGAAGGACCTGCGCGCCATGTTGAACTACGTCGGTGAAAACGCCGCCGCGTTCACGACCGACTACGGCAATGTGTCGGCCGCCAGCATCGGCGCCATTCAACGCGGATTGCTAACTCTCGAGACGCAGGGAGCGGATAAGTTTTTCGGCGAGCCCGCGCTGAATCTCGACGATTTTATGCAGACGACGGATGGCGGCCGCGGCGTCGTCAATATCCTGGCCGCGGAAAAGCTCATGCAATCTCCGAAGCTGTACGCGACCTTTCTACTTTGGATGTTAAGCGAATTGTTCGAACGGATGCCAGAGGCCGGGGACTTGCCCCAGCCGAAACTCGTCTTCTTTTTCGATGAAGCCCATCTTCTCTTCAATGACATTCCGACGGCCTTGCTCGAGAAGATCGAGCAGGTCGTGCGTCTCGTTCGATCCAAGGGCGTGGGCATATATTTTGTTACTCAAAATCCGCGCGACATTCCCGATAATGTCTTGGGGCAACTGGGGAACCGAGTGCAACACGCGCTGCGGGCCTTTACGCCCCAGGATCAAAGGGCCGTCCGTGCGGCGGCGGAAACCTTCCGTGCCAATCCGAAACTCGAGACCGAATCGACGCTCACCCAACTCGGCGTCGGCGAAGCCTTGGTATCCCTCCTGGACGCCAAGGGCCAACCGACCGTCGTCGAGCGAGCTTTTATCCTACCGCCTGGATCCCAGATCGGCCCGGTTGCACCCGAGCAACGGAAGAAATTCATCGCCGAATCCATCGTCGCCGGCGTCTACGAAAAAGTCATAGACCGGGAATCCGCCTACGAAAAATTGACCGGTGCACACGCTAAGCCGGCGAACCCGGACGTTCCAACGCCAACGTCAAGCCCCGGCGGTTTCTTCTCGCGCCTTTTTGGCGGCAATAGCGATTCTGCGCCGGCGATCCCAGCCTTGCCATCGGTTGCCAGGAAAACCGGCCGTCAGCCGGAAGGCTTGGGTACCACCATGGCTAAGTCCATGTTGCGTACCATGGGAAGCTCGGTTGGACGCGAAATCGTCCGCGGCGTCCTCGGTGGCATTTTTGGAGGCGGCCGCCGCCGCTAATTTTTAATCCTGACACCGGATCCGTCCCAGTCTCCCTGCGTTTGCGAGCACCACCCGAATTATACCGGTATCCATGGGCGGCCGCCGTGGGACTACTGCTCGCACTGTCCTATCCCAAACCAGGTTGGTCAGGATTTGCCTGGATCGCTCCCGGCTTGCTCCTAACGGTCACAATCGGCCTGCCCCGTGGCAGAACATTTCGGACTGCTTACATTGCCGGACTTACCCACTATCTCGTTTCTCTTGGTTGGCTGCTCTATATCCCATTCCCTGCCGGAGCCGTCGCTGGATGGTTGGCGCTCTCTGCCTATTGCGCCTTATACCCGGCCGCCTGGACATTGCTCGTGTGGCACGGCATGCCCGCCGCGTTCCCAGCCCATCCCACCCGCGACGAAGCGTCGAGATCCACTCCGAATTCACTCGATTCCAATAACCATTTTCTCCACCGGTGCGAGGCGATGCCCTGGATTTCACGGACGGTCGTACTTCTTTCCGTCCCGGCCGCATGGGTTCTGGGCGAAATGATCCTCGGCCGATTTCTATCCGGATTCCCCTGGAATTTCCTGGGCATCTCTCAATACCGCAATGCGCCGTTGATCCAGATCAGTTCATTTACCGGCATCTACGGCCTCTCCTTCCTCGTGTGCTGGGTGTCCGTTTCCGTTGCGCTGGTAGCCCATCGACTCTACCAAGCCCTGCGCAGTCGATGCCCACTCCCCGCAATTCTCCACGGCCAGCCCTCCAAGTTTCCATGGGAATGGGCTGCGGACCTGCGTCTGCCTTTGTTCGTTCTCCTCGCGGTAACGGGTTGGGGCCTGCACTGCATTACCGTTCCATCCTCCGCCGACACCCGACTCATCACCCTGGCACTGATTCAACCGAGCATCCCGCAAACGCTCCTCTGGGATACCGATGGCAGCACCAATCGATTCGAACAGATCTACGCGCTCTCGGAAAAGGCTCTCATCGGCAAACCCACGGTGTTGATCTGGCCGGAAGGTTCCCTGCCGTCTATCGGGCGAGATCAATTCGATCGGATGCTGGCTCTAACCGCGTCGGCGGGCTGTTACTGGATATTTGGTTCGGACGATCTGGAAATTCTTCCGGAGGCGACGAATGCCTACAACAGCGCGTTTCTCTTTGATCCAAACGGCCGCTTTGCCAGGACCTATCGCAAACGACAATTGGTCATTTTCGGGGAAACCATCCCGTTGGAACACTGGCTGCCGTTCATGAAATGGCTGACGCCGGTAAGCGGAAGCCTGACGGCTGGAAAAGAGCCGGTCCCGTTTCAACTCGGCAGCAACGGACCCGTGGCGTCCCCTCTAATTTGCTTTGAAGATAATTTCCCTCACTACACCCGGGAATACGCAACTCCCGATGTCGACTTCCTCCTCGAATTGACCAATGACGGCTGGTTTGGTGAAGGTTCTGCTCAATGGCAGCACGCCGCCAGCACAGCATTTCGAGCGGTGGAGAATGGTATTCCGCTGGTGCGCGTCGCTAACAATGGACTCACCGGCTGGATCGACGCACACGGGCGGTTCCGTGACATCCTCGGACGCGAATCCGGCAATGTCTACGGCCCCGGATTCCTAACGATCGCACTTCCATTGCCGGCCCGCGCACAGCCCAGAGTCACGACATTCTATACCCAATACGGAGACGTCTTCGGGTGGATCTGTGTGGCCTGGTGGTGTGGACTCGGCATCCGCATAGGCCTCGGCCGGGTCGTCCCGCGACGACGATCACTCCCGACGTTGCCGCCCCAGGACTCGCCTGTACAATGACTTGTGTTGACACTTTTTCCATCTATCCGCGAATTTGATGCTCGGAAGCCAATTTCAGTTAGAGAAAGGGGTTGACGACGCGGACGCCGTCGTAGGTCTGGCCAGGGTTGAGGTCTTCGGAAAGGAGTTCGTCACAGCCTGCAATCGCGGCGGCGGCAAGGATGGCCGCATCCCAGTAGGAAGTCTGGTAGCGGTCCTTGATACGCAGGGCGGTGCGCATGAGTGGCACGGAGAGTTCGACGACGGAAAAGCGGAGCCAGAGATCGATCAAAGCCGTCGCTTCCGCATGGGAAAGCGGCTGTGCTCTGGTTGGGCGGGTGGCCTGAACGTAGAATTCCTGAAGCACCTGAACCGAGAGCGTGAGGTCGTCGCGCCGGAGGATGTCCCTCGCCGTCTCGGCCTTAGCTCGTTCATTGCTGGCGGGGCAAACGCCATAGAGAAGGACGTTGGTGTCAATGAAGGGCATGGCGTTCGTGGAGGTCGTCGCGGGAGAGGTTCTCGGTTGTGGTAAAGCCGGAGTGGCGCTGCCAGATGGAGTCGAGCAAGACTTCCTGCTCCCGCTTCAGATTCCGAGACGGAGGAATCTCGGCAGTGAGCGTGACGAGAAATTTTTTCACAAGTGCGGAGACGGAGACTTCCCGCTGGGCTGCGGCGATGCGGGCCTTGCGATAGGTTTCGTCATCGAGAGCGACAGTGATATTTTTCACAACATCACAGTATCACGAAACCACAGTTTCACAAAATGGAAAAATCACCACAATCACAGACAACCTATGGGGTCGGTCAATAGTAATGTGCTTTTTCGTGATTCAAGACGGACAAGTTCGGTCGGACAATCCCTGAATGAGCACCCCCCGGAATCCGTCGCGCGTCGCGCCGTGGCGATCAGCGGGATGCACCTTTGGGAGATAGAAACCGCGCCAACCCCGTAAGATTGTCGGAGTTAATCAAATCCACACCCGCCCGCTGCATTTCCCTCCAGGCGTATGGCTGATCCTGGATCCCCCAAAACCGAATTCGGCGCCCCTGCGCGTGGGCCCGCCGAACATACTCCAGCAGCCTGGCGCGATCCGATTCCGGCAAAGCTTCGTTCTCCATCAAGGAAAATGTCGGAGACCAACTGGCACTCACCAGGGGAAACAGGTGCGGCGATGGATTGTCGTCAAGATCGGGAAGGCGACCATCCAGCGCACACCACCGATTGGTCTCGCGGCGAAGCAGTTCGATCGGACGATCACCACTGAGGATGACGGTGACAGCCCCGGTAATCGTGGCCGATGCTGTGAACCGAGTCAGCATCGCGGCATGGTGTTCCAGCAGTGGGCGGAGGAGCCGATAACTCTCCTCGGCGGACGCCTTTATATCGATCAATAGTAAGAACTCGGGTCCGCCCGGAAACACACGACCGCCGTTCCCATCGACTCGTTTTTGGAGAGGCTGCAGGTAGAGTCCTTCCAGGGTATGGTCAGGCTGTGTACGATCCCGGTCGTGGGCGACGAGGAGCTTTCCGTCCACCGGGTAAATGTCGGCCTCAACCGAACAAAATCCCTGCTCCAGTGCATCCAGGAGCGGTCGTGGATGTTGATAATCGTTGTGAGAAAACGCGCCCGGCAGCGGCACCGCCGACACGGTCCCAGCGCAGTGCACGGCAAGCGTCAGGCAAATAAACGGGGCGAAGAGAGCAGCCCACCTGGCAAACGGGCAACGGTCCCGAGCGGCGATCAGCCACGGGGCGAGGACGGAGGGGGAGGAAGGTGCGTTCATTGCTGGAGGATAGAGGAAGAATCGATCGATACGGCAAGTCGACACTTTGACGCCTTTAGCGAAATGCCAAGGCGAATCCACTTGCCGCAAACGGGATCCCGAGGCGAACTATCCCCCGGTTTGCGCATGGCGAGGCGGTGGAAGCGACAGTTGACTGTTCACCCGGCGTTCAGTCAGCCTGCAACCCATCCATCCTCCCGAAACGGGGGCCCGTAGCTCAATGGTTAGAGCAGGGGACTCATAATCCCTTGGTTACAGGTTCGAGTCCTGTCGGGCCCACCAGTCTCCATTGCAATAGGTTAAGTAGAAATTTCTGAAAACTAAAACTACCCGCTAAAACTAAGGCTGGGATTTTTAAGGATGTCAGGGATGTTGCTTTTCCATTCGTCCGAGGGTACCGGGTTGTCAAAGAACTCTTCACGCCGGAGCGTATCCACCTCTCGCACGCAGGCTTTGCGGTGTAGGCGCAGAAGCTGAAGCCCATTTTGAAAAAACTCATTCCATGAAACACACACTCACACTCCTCGCCGCCCTGCTGGTGGTGCCGCAGGCCGCACCGCACGCAGCCGAAGGGTCGGTGTCTCGTTGGAAGCTGGATGGCAACTCGCGGGACGCCGTGGGTGGGGCGCACGGGACAGCGGCTGAGGTAGAGTATTTACCCGGAAAGACTGCGACTTCCCCGGCGATGTTTGCGCGCTTCAACGGCCGTGGCAGTCGCATCACCATTCCGGCCGCGTCCGCGCCGTCGCTGGGCAAAGAAGATTTCACCCTTTCCCTGTGGATCGACACGGCGGCCGAACTCGACGATGACATCGGCGATCTGGTCAGCCAGTTCGATTCGCGGTCTCGGACGGGATTCCATCTAAGTCTTCGGCAGCACACCGGCGTCACACATTCCCAACCGAATTCGCGCCAGCTGCAATTCGGGCTTGATGCGGGGACCGAGCCGCAGTTCACAGATGAAGGCCGGCCCGGCGCTGCCGTCTTCGCGCAATCGATGGCGGTTTATCGAGGCAAACTCTACGCCGGCACGTGCGAAGCCGGAAAGGACCAGGCCGGACACGTCTATCGCTACGACGGCGCCGGGAAGTGGACCGACTGCGGCTCGCCCGACCGGGCCAACAGCATTACGGCGATGTGCGCGGGCAAGGGCGAGTTGTTTGTCGGCTCGGGCAAGTATCGTCTTGGCGGCTCGTCGCTGGCGGAGTCGGAAAATCCACACCTGGGCGGGCGAATCTTCCGTTGCTTGGGCGAGGGCAAGTGGGAACAGATTGCGCACTTTCCCGAAATGGAAGCCGTCGGCGGCATGGTGATTTACCGTGGCAGGCTCTTTGTCGGCTCGTTGTATAAGCCAGCGGCGCTTCATCGCCACGACGGCGGCAAGAGCTGGACGGCACTCCCGGTGCCCAATGGGAAACGGGTGGAAGCGCTCGGTGTTTTTGATGGAAACCTCTGGGCCACCAGTTACGACCACGGCAACGTGTATCGGTTTGACGGCGAGCAGTGGACCGATCTCGGCCGGGTCGGCGAACCGGAAAACACGCAGATGTATTCTTTCGCCACCTATCGCGGCCAATGGCAGGTCGCGGCCTGGCCGACGGGCAAGGTCTTCGCGTGGGAGAGCCAAGCTTGGCAGGACCGTGGCCGGTTGGGCACTGAGCTGGAAGTGATGGGCATGATGGTCCACAACGGCAGCTTCTATGCCGGCACGTTGCCGCTCGGGCAGATCTATCGTTACGACGGCGGTGGGACGTGGACAATGCTCAAGCAGCTCGACACCACGCCGGACGTGAAATATCGCCGCGTGTGGACGATGGCCGCGCATGTCGGCCGGCTGTTCGCCAGCACGTTGCCATCCGGGAAGGTGTGGTCGATGCAAACGGGCGCTTGCGTGACGTGGGACGAGGAATTTCCCGCGGGCTGGCATCACATCGCGGCCCAACGGGTCGGGGAAAAGCTGCGGTTGTTCGTGGACGGCAAGCTGGTCGCAGTTTCCCTGACTGCGGATGCCGGGCGGCTGAATCTTAACAGTGACCAGCCGTGGCAAATCGGGGCTGGTGCCGGCGATTTTCTCAACGGTTCACTGGCGGATGTGCAGGTTTTTCGCCGGGCGCTAACCGATGAGCAGATACGCTCGTTGGCGAAACGATAAGGGATTTATTCCATCCGTGATGCCGGGCTAAGGGACCGCCCGCAACAAACAGAGTTCCCCTTTTTTTAACGCTCCGCGGCTACGTAGTGTGTTTCGGTACGATTGGGGAGAAAGGATGCCGCCGCGGGTCAGAAGGCGAGTTTGTCCCGGCCTAGGATGGGGAAATCGTTGCCGACGACATAACTTCGGATCCAGCGCTTGGCCGAAACCCATTCGGCGTGGCCGTCGGCAAAGACCACATTATTGCCCTCAGGACCATGATTATCCCCGCGGTCTGGATAATCCGGCTTTGAACCGGGCAGCAACTGGGGATCGTCATCGTCTAGAATCAGCCCATTGTATCAGCCAATTGTCGGATGGACTGATGCGCGTCCCCTTCAGCGATGTGAGTGCGGGATCGCCGCCCCCGGGCTTGATGAGCTCGTAGTTGGCGCAACGATTCTGGGTCTTGAGAAACTTGGAAGTGAGGAAGCCGAAGACCTCGTAACTGGTGCCGTTGGTCGCCCCATTTTCTCCGGCGTTGTTCTCAATATCCGGATTATACATCGCGGTGTCGTGTCGACGTTCCTTCAGGCTACGGCCTCAAGGATTGTTGCGGCCGGTGTCGTCATAGGGGCGGTTTGTCGTCCGCAAATAGTTCCGCGTGGCCGGGCAGACGAAGAGTTTGAGAGATGGATTGTAGTAAGGGTACATCCAATTGAAGCCTTCGTCGCCCCAGTCCGCCGCCCCCGATAGCGCGCCGTCCCTGTCGTCGTCGGCTAAACCGCTGTTTTAGCTCCTTCATGAACCCGGATATGTCGCCCATTCGGATTGGGCCCGACTTTTTCAGACCGTCCATCCCGATCGATACTCCCGGCGAAGAAACGGATCTGCCTCGGCAA
The DNA here is from genome assembly GCA_945861565.1 of Akkermansia muciniphila. Lineage (GTDB taxonomy): Bacteria > Verrucomicrobiota > Verrucomicrobiia > Limisphaerales > UBA9464 > SIBK01. Next base: position 31,764 of record CAMAUY010000001.1, on the reverse strand, counting down.
CATTGCTGAAGGCACCCTTCTCCACGTCCCACTTCAACGGCGCACGGGTTAGACGCTCGCGAAGCTGCGTTCGCAATGCGACGTTGCCAAGCAGAACGGTCTCGGTCATCGGACCGGCCCAGTCAAAATTAGAACCCGCATTGGGTCCACCCTTGCATGCAATGACCCATTCCCGATGGTGCCCCGGCGAGCGCGGCAGCCGCTTCGTTGGCTCGCCGTATTCCGTGGCGAGTTTCTCTGGATAGAGGCGCCACTTGCTCCAATCCGTGGTGATAATGCCCTTGTCGCCAACGAGCAGGTGGCCGTTGTCGCCCATGAGATCGTTATCCTTCATCTGCGGCGGACGGGGTGGCCGCAACCCGCCGTCGTACCATACTAATCTCACCGCCGGCATCTCGCCGCGTGCAGGAAACTGATAGGTGATCATCGATCCGAGCGGATAGGTCTCCTCGTTCACGCGGGTCGAGGACGCCTCGACGCTAATCGGGGCGCCGAGCTTCAACGCGCGGAAGACCGGATCGAAATAATGACACGCGATGTCACCCAGCGCGCCCGTTCCAAAATCCCACCAGCCGCGCCACTTCGCCGGAAGATAGGCCGGGTGATACGGGCGCCACGGGGCCGGACCCAGCCACAAGTCCCAATCCAGTGTATCCGGCACAGCGGGTGAATCCGAAGGCCGGGTCACACCCTGCGGCCAGTACTCGGCGAACAGGCCGCGCGACGGACGGTCGGTCCAGATGTGCACTTCACGAATCGGGCCGATCACGCCGTCCAAGACGAATTCCTGGAGCCGGCGGGTTTCCTCGGAAGCCTGCGCCTGGTTCCCCATTTGGGTGGCGACCTTCGCGTCACGCGCGGCTTTGGTGAGTACTCGTGCCTCCCAAACTGAATGGGTGAGCGGCTTCTCGCAGTAGACGTGTTTGCCCAGCCGGATGGCCGCCATCGAAGCAAAGAAGTGATGATGATCCGGAGTACCCACGATCACCGCGTCGATCTCGTTATGAATCGTATCGAGCATCTTCCGGTAATCCTTGAACTTCTTCGCGTCGGGAAATTTCTTGAATGTGCCGGCCGCGTGCCGCCAGTCCACATCACAGAGCGCCACGATGTTCTGGCTTGCAAGCTGGCCGATGTCGCCCGCCGCCTGGCCTCCGGCGCCGATGGAAGCAATGTTGAGCTTCTCGTTCGCAGCGTAGGTGCGTGCGGAACCCGCCTTGAGAATTGTAAAGACGGTCGCCGCACGGGCCGTAGATCGGATGAAACGTCGGCGTGTGATGGAAGTGCTCATTGATGGGAAGAGGGAATGATCATCCCCGGAGGCGGTACAGATTCAAGCGGTAATCACAGCCTCACTCCGTCCATTCTCCATGAATCGACTCCCCGGTTCATGGTCTCAATTCAGGTCCATTCGTAGGAAAATTTTCCTTCCAATGAACTCGTCCAGAATTCGCTGGAGTGCGACGATCCTCGGGAGTAGTGATAATTTGTTGTGAGCATCCAGGACGAACTAAATTTTCAGCCTGCAGAGCAACCGGGCATGGATGGACTGGCACGGTGGCGCGGTCAGCGCCAGGAAATCTTCAAAGCGATGGCACGAGCCAATGGGTTGCCGCTGGGACGCCGATGCCACGTTGAACTCCAGGACGGCACGACCCTGGACGGGTTGCTGCAACTGGCGACCGAAGAGCTGTTGCTGGACGCCGAGCGCAATCCCAAACTGAACCTGCGCATCGAACGGTGTCCCTTTGCCGCCGTGGAGATCCTCAGTGTGGCCCGCCTCGACTAGGGTCTGGAGACACCAAATTTCGCACCGCCGCGGCCCGACCGCGAAGTTGTCCACAAGCGGCGTCAATATCCGGGCCCCGGGAACGGCGACAGTGCGCGACGAGCTGGTGTCCGCGCAACACGCTGGCAAACGCCGCAGCGGTTTCGTCGGAAGACGGCTCATAGGCGACGCCTCGCAAACTCAAGCCGGTGGGATTGTAGCGCAGCAAATTGATGTGCATGCGGCGCGTGCCGATTAATTCGGCGAGAAGACGGGCGTGGTCCAGCGAGTCATTCACGCCGGCGAGCAGGCAGTACTGGATGGTCACGGGCCGCCCTCGGCGGGCTTGGAAACGATCGGCTGCAGCCAGGATGTCCGCGATGGGAAATCGCCTGCCCATGGGCAACAACCGGGCGCGCGTGGCGTCGTCGGGGGCGTGGAGGGAAACTGCGAGGTGGAAATTGAGGCCCGTGGAGGTGAGCGCATCCATGGCGGGCACGATACCCACAGTGGAGACGGTGATCTGCCGCCAACCGAGTGATCCGAGAGAATTGTCTGCCAGCCGATGCACGGCCGCGAGAACGTGTTCGAGGTTGAGAAGAGGTTCGCCCATTCCCATGAAGACGACGGTCTGAAGTCTTCGTCCAAGGGCGGAGGCCTCGCGACGCAGGGCGAGAAACTGTTCGACGATTTCTGCGGCGGTTAGATTCCGTTCGAATCCGGTCTTGGTTGTAGCGCAAAAATCACAACCCATCGCGCAGCCGACCTGCGAGGAAAGGCAACCCGCGGCGCGATCCGCACGGAAGCCGGGCATCAGCACCGACTCCACGGTTCGCTGATCGCCCAGACGGAGCAGGAGCTTGGTAGTTCCATCGGTGGCCACCTGCCGCTCAACCACCGTCGCGACGCTGGGAGCAAGCCCAGTCCGCATCCGCTCGACAAGTCCCCGGGGCAGACCCTCCGTGACCGCGGGCAAGAAGTCATCGCCGGAATAAAATGCCCGGAGTACCCGTGCAGCGTGCCCCGGTTTGTAGCCCCAAGTCACAAACTGTTGTCCGAGGGACGCGAGATCAAAGTCAGCGAGGGCGGTGGACACGTGATGATTCTGATTTGTCGTAGGCGCACTCAAGCACGGCGGGCGTCGATGACAAAACGACTCACGCCACCGTGAGCGGTCCGTCGAAGATCGTCAGGCTCAGCACCTCGGTGCGGGCGACATGCGGGCCGTGGGGTTCACCCCGCGGGGCAAAGAAGCAAGTGCCGGCGCCATAGGGAACGCCGCTCTCCTCCCATTCACCGCTGAGCACATAAGCGGTTTCGTTCGCCAGTGGATGGGTGTGGGCTGGAACCGTCACGCCGGCCAGGAACTTTCGCAGTACGGTAACACCGCCGGTGGCTTCATTCCGGTGGAGCACCTTGAGTTCGACGCCAGCGTAGGGGCCCCGTTGCCATGATTGGCCGTCCGCGAGAGAGACGTAATGAAACATGATTGAGATTGACGGAGGAAAGCCGAGGAATTCGAGAAATACCGAAACGGTCGCCCGCGCCAATCAATTAATCGTACCGCGAATTGGTCCGGAGGGCCGACGCTGTTCGCACGAATACGATATCGACGAGGCCGAGTGCGCCATCGATCGGTCGGCGGTTAAAGCTCACGAAGTCATACGCCACATAGCCGTAGCCGGCCATGAGTTGGAGCATTTCGTGCAGAATGGGCTGGCCCCAAAATGAAAAAAGAGAAATCTCGAGAACAAACATTTCCGTCTTTCCGAATAATCGCCGAGCCCCCTTGAGCACCTCCGGCTCGTAGCCTTCGACATCAATTTCGACCAAGTCCGGAATCGTTCCACCGGAGGCGGAGTCGATCAATGAATCCAAGGTGAGCACCGGTACGCGGACCATTTGCTTCGAGGCCCCATCGGTGGCGCGAGCGAGAAAACTGGAGCTCGAACTAACTTGTCCGTCGAAAGTAGTGAGCTGCTCGATCTCCAATTCACCTGCCTGGCTTCCGGCACCGGCGTTTACCACCTGTGAACCGGCCATTTCACGGGCGAGCGACTCCAACTCGGGTATTAGCACCCGGATCGGCTCGACCAGAACAAAGCGCGCGGCGGGAAACACTGAATGGACCGTGCGGCTCCAATTCCCGTGGTGTGCCCCCACATCAAACACCCAGCCCGGAGAAAATCCACGCACGCGGACATCTTCAAAAAATGTGTGGCCATTGCCCACGGGCCGATACCGGCTTGCGGGCGGCAACCGGTTGGTGATTACATCAAAACCGGCGCGCTTGAGAGCACCTTTGATGAGTTCACGTAGAAAACGCGGGAGCATGAAAATTTAAGCCGGTCATTGACGAAATGGGGGGGCAGAATCGCTTCAACCCCCCAGACGCTATGATTCCACGAGCACTGTGGCGAGCGGATTTTTCCCCATGCAGGGGCAGACCAGGGCTGCATCAAGCTCATGAATTGGAGGCCACTGAGCTGCGGCTGGGAGCGCTGACGTCCCGCCGGCGGGTTGGTAAAGGTGAGGGGAAGTTTGATGAACAAGCCGGCGAGCTGAATGAAAATGAGTGACCCAAACGAGAAACAGCAAAACGCCGGCGAGACGCCAGCGCTCCCAGAACCAGTCGCCAGGCACCATCCCGCCGTGAATCCGCGCCAACCACCTTCGCCATCGCTCACGCCGAGTTTCCCATTGTCGTCGAAGGAAACCGGGCGCGTCGTCCCCAACGTCGTTTCGCCGGAGCCGCATCGCGGCTGGCATTCGCGTGGGTATCTGCCGCACTGGGATCATCCCGGCATGATCCAGTCGCTCAACTTCCGGCTGGGCGATGCCATGGCTCAGGAGGTGCTCGACCGGTGGAAGAATGAATTGGGCCTGGTGAACCCCGCTGGGAGCGCCGGCGTCTCGCCGGCATCCTACCGGCGTGTGGAATTGGAACCCGCCGGCAGGGATGCCGGCGCTCCCAGGCAGGCTTGATGCAGCCCTGGGGGCAGACCTCCGACTCGGCCCGTCGCAGGGTATGCAACCCCGCGCGGAGTCGGAGGCTCCCCGGAACGGCCCGTTGGAGATCCGGACCCCCGGCGCAAAATGGGAACCGCCGGAGCGTCACCGCCCGACATTGACCGTTCGCCAACCTTCGCGGAGTCTTCGCCCCTGTCATGCACCGTCTTTGCGACCTCATCACTTCGTCGGATCCGATCGTGCGGAATCAATCGCTCGATGGGATGTGTCGCGGGGTCAACGCATCCGAACTGCTCGCCGCCGCCGCTGAACTGGATCTTTTCCGCCGCCGCAGCGACAACCTCTATGAACGGGTGCGCGCGCTCTTTTTTCTCTACGCCCTGCACCGTTTTCATCTGCCGCCACTCCTTGCCACGGCGACACCCGGCCGAACGGTTGGACAACCGCCCCTCATTCCCTTCCCTGGTTTCGAACTGCTGCTCGACCGGCGGTTCGAGGAGGCGATCGACACGTTCTTGGCCGTGCAGGAAAAAGGAGGAGCCTCGGACGGACTTTGTTCGGCGCTCGCCTCGGCGTATCAACGGCTCGCTTTCCAGACACTCGCCGATCAAGTCCGGCGGAGTGTGCGCACGGTGCGCGGAAATCAGTGGATGTTCCGAATGGGTCACCCCATGGATCAGCCCTTGCGACTGCGGCGGGAACTGTTGCAGTGCGGTCCGGATGGCTCGTATCCGATTCTTCGTGAGCTGACGCCGGTGCGAATGGATCTGACGCATTCGGCGTGGAGCGACATTTTTTTCCTCGGGATGGATTTCCCGGAGGGAGCGCGCGTCCTAAACATTTCGGTAGACCTCGGGGTGCACGGCCGGGATCCGGAACCACGGCCCCCGTTGAGCGCTTGGTTGCGGGTTCTGGATGAGCCGGTGCTGCGGCTGACGTCGGTCGATCTGGGAACAAGCTCCGATCTCACGTCCCTGGCGGAGGTCTTTGATTTCGCCCAGGACTACCTTGGATTGCTGAAGGCAGCGGTGATTGCATCGGGCGTCGTGCCACCGGGGATTGAGGGCTCGGGACAATCGCTCGCTGACCTGCTTGCGCGGTTGGCCGGGCCCGGGCGCGGATTGGAGATTGTTTCGTCGGTCAACGACATCCCGAAGGGATCGCGTCTGGCGGTTTCCACGAACCTCTTGGGAGCCTTGATTAGCGTCTGCATGCGGGCGACCGGCCAGGCGGCGTCACTCACCGGTCCCTTGGAGGAATCCGAACGGCGCCTGGTTCTCGCCCGGGCACTGCTGGGAGAATGGCTCGGGGGCTCCGGCGGGGGTTGGCAGGACTCGGGGGGCGTCTGGCCGGGGATGAAGCTGATCGAAGGTGTTCTGTCGGCCGAAGGCGATCCGGAGTGGGGGATCAGCCGCGGGCGTCTGATGCCAGCGCACCGGATTCTCGGGCGGGATGCCGTGTCGGAGGAAACGCGACAAAAACTGCAGGACTCCCTAGTCGTCGTCCACGGCGGCATGGCCCAAAACGTCGGTCCCATCCTGGAGATGGTCACGGAGAAGTACTTATTACGGTCCGGGAAGGAATGGGAGGCTCGACGCGATGCGTTGGGCATTCTGGATGAAATCCTCGCCGCCCTGAAACAAGGGGACATCCGAGGGCTGGGCAAGGCCACGACTCGCAATTTTCGCGGGCCCATCCAGGCCATCATCCCGTGGGCCACCAATTACTATACGGAACAATTGATTGCGCGAGTGGAGGCGGAATTTGGCGAGGATTTTTGGGGGTTCTGGATGTTGGGCGGCATGTCCGGGGGAGGCATGGGATTCATAGTTGATCCACGGCGAAAGAAGGCGGCGCAATCACGCCTTCAGGAGATTCTTTCCAACACGCGACGCGAGCTGCAGCACGCCCTTCCCTTTGCAATGGAGCCGGTGGTTTTTGACTATGCCATCAACGAACACGGCACCCGGGCGGATTTGCTGACGGGCGAAGGCGCTCTCATGCCAGCTGGATATTATACGCTCACGATTCCTCGTCTCTTGCGTCAGCAGCGGCACGAACTGACCCCCGCCCGACGAGCCGAACTCGACCGCGTGGGGAATGCGGCCCGCAGCATCGACGCGTTTCGCGGATTAGCGTCGGGGCTCTTCGACGTCTTACTGCCGCGCGGGCGGGGAGTGGCGTCGGGCAGCGATTCGTTGACGTCCCTGCTCAACGAGAATGGATTTGACCGGGTGCAACACGAGCAGATCCGGGCGGACTTGCGTAGCGGACGAATCGGACTCGCACAGAATCGTCTTCGCGCGGACACGAGCATCGAGGATGTCGGGGATTCCGATGTTCAAGAGGTGGCATCGGGAGGATCCGACGCCGAGGGGTGGCGGCGGCGAGGGGAAAAAATCATGCAGAACGGCGAGGTGGCGGTCATCACGCTTTCGGCCGGTGCGGGATCGCGCTGGACGCAGGGAGCCGGCATCTGCAAAGCATTGAGTCCCTTTCACCAGTTTGCCGGTCGGCATCGGACGTTTCTGGACGTGCATCTGGCGAAATCCCGGCAGAGTTCACGCCTCGCCGGAGCCCCGATACCGCACGTATTTACGACCAGCCATCTGACGCATGGCCCGACCGCCGCGTTTCTCGATCGGCCGGATTTTCCAAGCTATCCGGGGCCGTTGCGCCTCTCCCCTGGGCGAAGCGTTGGACTCCGGCTTGTGCCGACCGAGCGTGACTTGCGGTTTGCCTGGGAGGAGATGCCTCAGCAGCGCTTGGACGAACAGCAGCAAAAAGTTCGCGATAGCCTGCGCACCGCCCTCATCCGCTGGGCGCGATCCGCGCCCGAGGCCTCCGATTATACCGACAACGTGCCGCTGCAGTGTCTGCACCCAGTCGGGCATTTTTACGAGTTTCCGAATCTGCTGCGAAACGGGGTCTTGGCAGGTCTGCTGCGGGAGCGGCCGCAGCTGAAGTATTTTCTCCTTCACAACATCGATACCCTGGGGGCGTGTGTGGATCCCGGGTTGCTCGGTATGCACGCGGAACGCGGTGTGACTCTTTCCTTCGAAGTCATCTCCCGCCGTCTCGAGGACCGGGGTGGAGGGTTGGCCCGAATCAACCGATCGGTCCGCCTGATCGAGGGATTGGCCCTCCCGCGGGAGGACCAGGAATTCCGCCTCCGCTACTACAACTCGATGACCACCTGGATTGATCTCGACCGCCTGCTGACGGTCTTCGGCCTGTCGCGGGCGGATATACTCGCGGGAAACGATCCCCAGGCAGGCCCCGGGCCGGCCGAAAAGATCACGGACGCCGTTCGAATCCTCGCCGCCCGCCTGCCAACCTATATCACGCTTAAGGAGGTTAAGAAGCGGTGGGGGCACGGCCAGGAGGATGTCTTCCCCGTGCTCCAATTCGAAAAACTTTGGAGTGATCTGACGGCATTGCCCGAGGTGGCCTGCCAATTTGTGGCGGTTTCCCGCCAGCGCGGCCAGCAACTAAAGGACCCCGCGCAACTGGACGGCTGGTTGCGGGACGGATCCGCCGCCGCCGTCGAATCGTTGTGCGATTGGGGCTCAGAGCCTGGCTGAAAATTCAAAGCACGATCGACTCAATCCCCTCATGCATTTTGTTGGAATCGAAATTGGCGGCACCAAATTGCAGGTCGTCGCCGGAAATGCCACCGGCTCGATCGTCGAGCGGCACCGATTCACCGTCGATCCTGCCAGCGGCGGCGCTGGCATCCGATCGCAAATTGCCTCGACCTTGCCGCCCCTGCTCCACCGCTGGCACCCGGCGGCCGTGGGGGTCGGCTTTGGTGGGCCCGTGGATTGGGGAACGGGCCGGATTTGCTGCTCGCATCAAATCATGGGTTGGTCGGATTTTGAGCTCGGAGAATGGTTGCGCGAGCGAACCCATCTCCCGGTGGCCATCGACAACGACGCCAATACAGGGGCCCTCGGCGAAGCCCACCATGGATCCGGGCGTGGTTCGAATCCCGTTTTTTATATCACCCTCGGCAGCGGCGTCGGCGGCGGACTGGTAGTGGATGGACGGATTTATCACGGGGCCAAACCGGGCGAGGCTGAAATTGGTCACATCCGACTCGACCGCACGGGAACGCTCCTCGAGAAGCGGTGTTCCGGCTGGGCCGTGGATCAAAGAATCCGTGAAGCCATCGTCCTCGATCCGCATACGCTGCTCGGACAACTGTGTGTCCGTTCTCCGGGAAGCGAGGCACGCCACCTCACAGCCGCTCTCGCGGCCCACGATATCCTCGCAACGCGGTTGCTGGACGAGACGGTCGACGACCTCGCTTTTGGGTTGTCGCATGTCGTAAATTTACTCCACCCCGAGATCATTATTCTTGGGGGTGGACTCGCCCTGCTGGGTGAACCCCTGCGATCCCGCGTCGAAAACCAACTCCCGCGGTATGTCATGGACTCTTTCCAACCCGGGCCCCGAGTGGCTCTCGCCGGATTGCGGGAAGACTCCGTACCGGTCGGCGCCCTCGAGTTGGCCAAGGTCGCGATGGTTCCCGGCTCGACAGGCATCAAGAATGCCGCTTGAATGAAACAGCCTGCCCTGACGGGTCGCCGGCCCGCACGGCTGGCATGGCAACCCCTTCTATGAATTCCCCGAAAAAGGCGCCTATCACGGTACGACAATTCTTCGCCAAACACTCCGAAGCCCTCAAGATGCGGCAGCTCGCAGGCGAGAACGGGCTCCAACGCCCAATCCGCGAACCCACCGTGAACCGCCCTGGCCTCGTCCTGAGCGGTTTCAAGCAATACTTTGCCCCGCGTCGTGTGCAGGTCATGGGCAAGGTCGAGACGGCCTATCTCCGTTCGCTCGACCGTCAAATCCGCGAGACCCGGTACCGTGAATTGTTCGCGCACCGGATTCCTTGCGTCGTTTTTTGTCGTGGTCTCAAACCCGAGGAAAGTCTGATTGATGCCGCCGATGCAGCGGGCGTTCCCGTCTTCGAGAGCGAATGGATCACCATGAAGTTCATTAATCTGGCGACGCTGGCGCTCGAAGACATGTTTGCTCCGACCGGGCAAGTCCATGGCTGCATGGTGGACATTCAGGGAGTGGGAGTGATCGTTCAAGGGGAGAGCGGCATCGGCAAGAGCGAAGCCGTGTTGGGACTGCTTGAACGCGGCTACAGCCTGGTCGCCGACGACGTGGTCCTGCTGCAACTCCGGGAAGGGCGCGAACTGGTAGGCACGGCGAAGGAGGAAGGCCGCAATTTGATGGAAGTGCGCGGCATCGGGATTATCAATGTCGCCGCCACGTTCGGCGTCGGGGCCATCCGGCGCGAGAAGCGCGTCGACGTGCTGGTGGAGCTGAAAAACTGGGACGACGCCAAGGAGGTGGACCGTTTAGGGCTGGATCAGGTGTACGAAGAACTGTTGGGGATTCCGGTGCCGCGGATGACCATTCCGGTGCGGCCGGGGCGTGATCTGGCCCGCCTGATCGAGGTGGCGGCATTCCAGACGAAACTGAAAATCTCCGGCTACAACGCGGCCGAGGAATTCACGAAACGCCTCGCCGAAAAGATGCAATCCGGGTTGCAACTGTAACGGCTTTGGAAAAAGACCTTGCCTCACCCGGGTCGAACCGTAGATTGCACGCCGCTTCTGACAGACGCGCGGTTAGCTCAGTGGTAGAGCACTACATTGACACTGTAGGGGTCACAGGTTCGAACCCTGTACCGCGCACCATTTTCATCAGCCCGGTTCAAAGGCATCCGACCGACTGCATAGGTACCATCTGTACCATCTCAAAGGGTAGGTAAGGGGTTTCGCAAGCTTGCGGCCATATGACTCGACGGTCGGTGCGAGACCGCGCCCGAGACCAAATTCACCAAGGCTTGCACGCTGACAGGTCCCATTCAATTGCCCCTTGTGCAACCGGCGCCGCGTCTCTAGGTTCCCATCACAATGATCACTATTTCTCAATTCTCGCCGGTGCTGGCCGGGATCGGTGGCACCGAGATCATGTGGATCGCCATCGTCGTTTTGGTGCTGTTCGGAGCCAAGAAAGTGCCTGAACTGATGAAGGGCGTGGGCACTGGCATCAAGGAGTTCAAGAAGGCCTCCCGCGATGTCCAGGACGAAGTGCAACGGGCCTTCGACGAGGAAGCGCATCCTCCCACGCCCCCAGGTCCCCACCGTCCCACAGACTCGATTGCCCAGTCCAAATAGGTCCACACGTTTTCCCACCGAACTGGGCGCAACGGCGGTCGATGACCGCCGTTGCCGTTTTTCGGCCGACTGATTCCCCGTTTCATGGGCGAAAATCCCAAGGACTTGTCCCCTAGCGCTCCGGACCCTGCTCACAAGCCAAGCCCCGAGCCAGGGCCCGAGCCGACGCCCGAGCCGACGCCCGAGCCAAGCCCCGAGCCAGGGCACGAGCCAGGGCACGAGCCAGGGCACGAGCCAGGGCACGAGTCAGGGCACGAGTCAGGGCACGAGTCAGGGCACGGGTCAGGGCACGGGTCAGGGCACGAGTCGGGGCACGAGTCGGGGCACGGGTCAGGGCACGAGTCGGGGCACGAGTCGGGGCACGGGTCAGGGCACGAGTCGGGGCACGAGTCGGGGCACGAGTCAGGGCACGAGTCAGGGCACGAATCGGCCATGCAGCCGTATTCTTCGCCTCACTCAAAATCTTCGTGGCATCACACTCCTGAATCCGACTTGGAACCTATCGCGGAAGACGAGGGTGGCGGACCCGTCAAAACATTTATCGAACACCTCGAGGACCTTCGCTGGACCTTCATCAAGTGTGCGGTAGCCTACGCGGTCTCCTTCATTCTCTGCCTGAGCGGTGCCAATTATATCACGGGTTTTCTGAAATGGCCGCTTGAGCAGGCCATGAACAAACGGATCACATCCAATCATTCGATCACGTATCTGGTAGGCACCAATGTGATCGGCCGGGAAGCCACCCTCGGTAGTTCATTGCCGGGAGTCCCAACAAATGTGAGCTCCGTGTACAGGCTTACCCCGGTGCAGATCGGCACCAATTGGGTCGCGGCTTTTCAGTTGGAGACAAATCCACCCGTCTCCGCCACCCGTCAATCGACGGTTGACTTGAAGAACTTCGGCCCCATCAGCGCCTTCAACATCGTGATGCAGATCGCGCTCTACGGTGGACTTACGGTGGCGGCTCCGTTCCTCCTCCTCTTTATCGGCCAGTTCGTACTTCCAGCCCTCCACGTCCCTGAGAAGAAGTTTCTCTACAAAGTCGCCGGTTGGGCTTCGTTTCTGTTTTTGCTCGGGGTAACCCTTTGCTACCTCGTTTTCCTCATTATCTGCCTCAGTACAACGGTCAGTTTCTCGAATTGGCTGGGCTTCGGTTCCGACCAATGGCAAGCCGAGCAGTATATCTCGTTCGTACTCTGGTTTATGGTGGGTATGGGCGTCGCCTTCCAGCTGCCGCTCGTGCTCCTCACCCTGGTCAAGATCGGCATCCTGGACGCCGCCAAACTTTCGTCGTTCCGAATGTACTGGGTGGTCATCGGGTTGGTCATCGCCGGGTTCATCACCCCGGACGGCAACCCGATCAACATGGTAATCTTGTTCCTGCCGCTCGAGATCCTCTACGAGATTACGGTTATCGTTGCGTGGTATTGGGATCGGAAGGCGAAACGAATGGCCGCTCAGGCCGACTCCGGTGCCACCGCTTGAGATGCGGTGCATCCTGAAGTTGTTGGAGACGGTAGCGGACGCCGCGCTGCGGCGTCCCCGCGCCGTTCAGGCGCGGCACGAACCGCGCAGTGGCCCTGTCCGCCCGCTGGACGCGGGCGGGGTTGTCGCAGCGCGACAACCTCTACCAACAACTTCTGGATGCGCCCATTGAAACGGGACCCCGCTTTGAGGGTTGGCCATCGAGCGGAAGTGAGCCTACATTTCGGTCCGATGCTTTTAACTCGCGTCATCGGCCGGTTCCTGCTCGCGCTCGGTCTCGCCTTGTCCGTCCGCCACAGTCGGGCGGCGGACCGGCTGGACTTCAATTTTCAGATTCAACCGCTGCTCTCGGACCGCTGCTACGCCTGCCACGGACCCGACGAGAAGCAACGAAAGGGAAAGCTGCGCCTGGACACCCACGAAGGTGCCTTCAGTCAAAATAAGGACGGAAAGAAGATCATCACACCCGGTGCCCCGGAGGGTTCGGAACTGATCCGTCGGATTTATTCAACGGTGAAGGACGAAGTCATGCCGCCGCCGGAATCTAACCTCGCGCTTTCCTCCGAAGAGAAAGAACTCCTGCGCCGGTGGGTTGAAGAGGGTGCCGAACATCGTCCCCACTGGTCGTTCAACCCCATCCGGAAAGTGACTCCGCCGCACGTCCGGGGCGGCCGGACGATTCGGAACCCGATTGATTCATTCGTTCTCGCCCGGCTGGACAAGGCGGGGGTGACTCCGTCGCCCGAGGCCGATCGCGAGCGACTCCTCCGACGGGTCACATTTGATCTTACCGGTCTTCCACCGACGCTGGCCGATCTCGACGCCTTTTTGGCCGACTCCTCCACCAACGCCTACGAGACGGTGGTCACCCGCCTCCTGAACTCCCCCGCCTTCGGAGAGCGCATGGCGAACGATTGGTTGGACGTCGCGCGCTACGCCGACACCCATGGGTTTCAGAGTGACCGCTACCGGCCCATGTGGCCCTGGAGGGACTGGGCCATCGATGCATTTAACAAAGATCTCCCCTTCGACCAATTCGTGACGTGGCAACTCGCTGGCGATCTCCTTCCGGGGGCGACCCGCCAACAGCGGCTCGCCACGGCTTTTAACCGGCTTCACATGCAGAACGAAGAAGGCGGCATTGTGGAGGAAGAGTTCCGAGTCTCCTATGTCGTGGACCGCGTGAATACCGTCAGTACGGCCTTTCTGGGGCTCACATCGGAATGCTCACGGTGCCACGACCATAAGTACGATCCTCTCTTGCAGAAGGATTTCTATTCATTGTTCTCCTTTTTCCAGAACATCGATGAATCCGGTCAGAGCGTCTATTTCGGTGATATTATGCCGGTGCCGACGATGCTCTTAAGCACCCCGGAACAGGAGGATCGTCTTGCTGAGATCCGTCGGCGCATTGGGGCTCGCGAAACGCAAGAGTCTGCACTGGCCGCGATGGCAACACCGGCATTCGAAGCCTGGCTGGCCGAGGGTCGAAAATCCATGCCGAAGCTGTCGAGTGGACCCGATGCCCTCAATCAGGTCGTACCGGCGGAGGTGATACCTGGAGCCGTGGGTACCTTTGGATTCGAAGAACGAAAGGAGGGCAAATACACGAACGGAGTCGATGGATCGAAGCCCGCCAGTTTGGCCGATGAACCGGCCCTGGTGGCGGGGCTCGTCGGTGCCGGCGTTGAGTTGACGGGGGAGAACGGGTTGACGTTCCCCGGGATCGGACACTTCGGCCGGGCGGACGCATTCTCTGTGAGTATCTGGTTGCGGACGCCCACGCTCATGGAACGACAGGTAGTCGTGCATCATAGCCGGGCATGGATGGATGCCGGAAGTCGCGGTTACGAACTCCTGCTTGAGAACGGGCATGCGACAGTCGGGCTGCACCATATGTGGCCCGGGAACAGCCTCAAGCTCCGCGCCCGGGAAGCCATTTCCACCCATGTCTGGACGCACGTGGCCTTCACCTATGACGGCAGCAGTCGTGCCTCCGGACTTAAGCTCTATCTCAATGGCCGTCAGGCGGCGGTGGAGATTGTCCGGGACGGCCTCTGGAGGGACATCACCTATGCGGGTGGAGAACCCGATCTGGCGATCGGATTCCGGATGCGGGACAGCGGGTTCCGGGGAGGACAGGTCGATGAATTTCGCGTGTACAACCGGGCCCTGACAACTCTGGAGATGGCCCATTTGGCGGGGCATTCCGATCTCGTCCGGGCATTGTCCACCGCCCCTCCCGATTTCACAGCCGATGAACGTCGCCAACTACTCGATTACTATGTGGCCACTCAGCATCCGGGTGCCCGGCAGTTCCGGTCCGAACTGGCCACAATGAGGCGTGAACAAAGCGCGCTGGTATCGAGCATCCAAGACATCATGGTGATGGACGAGATGCCGACGCCGAAGAAGGCGTACGTCCTGCGCCGGGGTGCGTACGACCAGCGCACCGATGAAGTAACGGGCGATACGCCCAAATTCCTCCCGCCATTTCCGAAGGGTGAACCGCGGAATCGATTGGGATTCGCCCGGTGGTTGTTGTCGGAGGAAAACCCGCTGACCGCTCGAGTGACCGTGAACCGGGCATGGCAGCTTTTCTTTGGCAAGGGCCTGGTGGAAACGGCTGACAATTTCGGTTCGCAGGGTGGAATGCCAACGCACCCAGAACTACTCGACTGGCTTGCCGATGCGTTTCGCTCGCCGGTGAACACGAATGCTGCGTCCTCGAGAACCGCACTGGGCTGGCGTTGGAAAGACTTGTGTCGACTGATCGTCACCAGTGCTACCTACCGGCAGTCCTCACGCACGTCACCCGAAATGCTGACGCAGGATCCGGGCAACACGCTGCTTGCCCGTGGACCGTCGCGACGGCTCACCGCCGAAATGCTGCGGGATCAAGCTCTCGCGGCCAGTGGTTTGCTGTCGCCCAAGATCGGCGGGCCCAGCGTCAAACCCTACCAACCGGCCGGTGTCCTGGATGTGGCATCGAATGGCGCGAACTATGATCAGGCGCACGGTGACGACCTTCACCGGCGGAGCCTATACTCGTACTGGAAGCGGACGGTGCCGCATCCAGCGATGATGATTTTTGATGCCGCCGATCGGAGCAATTGTTCGGTTCAACGCCAATCAACCAGTACGCCACTTCAGCCGCTGGTGTTACTAAGTGATCCGCAGATCGTGGAAGCGGCGCGGTTTCTGGCCCAGCGAATGCTCCAGGACGGCGGCCCGGATCTGACCGCACAATTGACGCACGTATTCCGACTGACGACAAGCCGACGTCCGACCCGTGCTGAATTGAACGTCCTCACTCGCCTCTACCGGGAACAGCGGGACGGTTTCGTCGCAGATCCACAGGCCGCCGCCCGTTTGCTTGCGGTGGGAGACTCGGCGAACGATCCCTCGGTTAATCCCATCGACTTGGCGGCTGGAACCATCCTGGCGAAGGCCTTGCTTAACCACGACGAAGCGCTCGCACGCCGCTAGGGCACCCTTCTAGTCTCCATGAACCGCCCCCTCTCCCTGCCCTCTTCTCCCCCCGCTCCGAGCGGGGGGAGAGAACCCACCGAACTTAACAGTGCGCGCCGTGATGCCATGAACCTGGGAGGGCCGGCATCCCTGCCGGCGCCTGGAGATTGGCCATTCTGGGAATACAAAATGGACGCTCTTCTAACAGCTGAGGCGTACTCCGGAGGCGCGGAGCGCCGTAAGAATGTAGCCCATGGCGTCAGCCGTGGGTTCCCGGGCGGGCCGCACGCAAGCCCCGGAGGGGCGACAGAGAATTTGGAACAAGGCGCGCTCCTCCAGCTCTGTCGCCCCTGCCGGGGCTTACGTTTTATTCGAACATCATCCCCACGGCTCGCGCCGTGGGCTACGGTCTGGCGCCGCTCCGCGGCTTTTGTAAATGCCGATTGTCCATCGGGGACACACGCGCCAGTAAATGGCCAATCTCCAGTCGCCGGCAGGATGCCGGCACCACTATGGAGTCGGTTCATGGGCAGGGTGGCCGCAAGCCGGGTGAGGGGGGCTTCTGTTCATTGTTTCAATTCATCTCCATTTTTGAAAAACCTCCCTCTCCATGAACTGCTCCCATGTGAATTTTGAAATGAACCGCCGCGACTTCTTCGGCCGGTTCGGCCTGGGCCTCGGCGGAGCAGCGTTGGGCACGTTGCTCAATCCACTTTCCGCCACCGCCAAGGAGTCAGCGGGTTCCACCCTACCGGACCCATTTCGCGGTGTCCTCGACGCCACCCATTTCGCGCCCAAAGCGAAACGGATTATCTATCTCTTCATGAGCGGCGGTCCGTCACAGCTCGATCTCTTCGACCCAAAGCCGGAGCTGGTCCGTCGCACCGGTGAAGACCTCCCGGCGAGCGTTCGCAGGGGCCAACGGCTCACCGGGATGTCGGCCAACCAAGCCACGCTCCCGATGGCCGGTTCCATTTTCAAGTTCGCACAACACGGCCAAAGCGGTGGATGGATCAGCGAACTGTTGCCGTGGACAGCGAAGATGGCGGACGACCTCTGCATCGTAAAATCCCTCCACACCGAGGCCATTAACCACGACCCAGCCATCACCTTCTTTCAAACCGGCCATCAAATCGCCGGGCGACCGTCCTTCGGCGCCTGGCTGAGTTACGGTCTCGGGAGCGCAAATCAGAATCTGCCCTGCTTTGTCGTGCTCATCTCGAAACAACGGATCGATCAACCCCTCTACTCCCGCCTGTGGGGGAACGGATTCCTGCCCAGCATTCATCAGGGCGTTCAGTTCCGCAGCGGACGCGAACCGGTTCTCTATCTGCAGAATCCAGACGGCGAATCCGCCGGCAGTCGCCGCAAGATGCTCGACCGTCTCGCGGAATTGAGCTCACTGCAGTTCGAAGATCTCGGCGATCCAGAAATCAATGCGCGAGTGGCCCAATACGAAATGGCCTACCGAATGCAAACCTCCGTCCCCGAGGCGATGGATGTCTCCGGCGAGCCTGCCAGCGTCTATGAACTCTACGGACCCGAGTCGCGCGATCCGGGCACCTTCGCCGCCAACTGCCTCCTCGCTCGCCGCCTCGCCGAACGCAACGTCCGCTTCATCCAACTCTACCACCCGGGCTGGGACCACCACGGGGGTCTCCCGAGCGGCATCCGGCGACAATGCAAGGACATCGACCAGGCGGCCTATGCCCTCGTAACCGATTTGAAACAACGGGGTCTGCTCGACGAAACACTCGTCGTCTGGGGCGGCGAATTCGGCCGCACCAGTTATTCACAAGGCAGGCTGACGCCGACCGACTACGGGCGAGATCATCACCCGCGCTGTTTCTCCATTTGGATGGCAGGCGCCGGCATCAAGGGGGGAACCAGTTACGGATCGACCGATGAATTTGGTTACAGCGTGGCAGAAAACCCCGTCCACGTGCATGACTTGCAGGCAACGCTGCTCCATCAACTCGGCATTGATCACGAACGATTGACCTTCAAATACCAAGGACGCCGCTACCGCCTGACCGACGTTCACGGCCGCGTGGTCCAGAGCGTCCTCGCGTGAACGCGGTAGCTCCTGCCTCCCAACCACCTCCCCGCCTCAGGATGCGGCTTGGACCCGCTGCGGAATCCGCCGTCCGCCAAGGCCACCCATGGGTCTATACCGACCGCATCAAGGAACAAAACCGGGCCGGTAACGCAGGCGAGCTGGCCGTGATCTATGATCGCCAGGATCGGTTTCTTGCGCTCGGTCTATACGATCCGGATTCGGCCATCGGACTGCGAATTCTGCATGTCGGGAAACCGGTGACCGTGACACCCGATTGGTGGAGGGAACGTCTGCGTGCGTCCCGGGAACGGCGGCGCGGACTTTTTGATGATCAAACCACGGGCTACCGTTGGATCCATGGCGAGAACGACGGCTGGCCCGGACTCGTCCTGGATCGGTATGAACAGACCGTCGTGCTGAAATTATATTCCACCGTCTGGCTGTCGCGCCTGACGGAACTGGTTCCGATGCTGTTCGCAGAATTTCACCCCGACCGCCTGATCCTCCGCCTCAGCCGCAATATCCAAGAGGCAGCTGCCAAGGCCGGTCTCGGAGACGGCTTCGAGGCGGTTGCGCCTGGCCCGGAAGCGGGAGACGTTCGCTTTGTCACGGCAACAGCGGATCCGGTGATTGTTTTCCAGGAATCCGGTTTGCGATTCGAAGCGGAGGTCGTGCGGGGTCAAAAGACGGGGTTTTACCTCGACCAACGGGAAAACCGCCGCCGAGTGGAAACGTATGCGGCGGGTCGCGACGTGCTCAACGCGTTCAGTTTTTCAGGTGGGTTTTCACTGTATGCTGCCCGGGGCGGCGCCCGCTCCCTGACAGATCTCGACATTTCCGCACACGCCCTCGCCAGCGCGAAACGAAACGTGGCGCTCAACCTGGATCAAGCCCGGATCACCGGCTGCCGCCATGAGTCGGTGCAGGCTGATTGTTTCGATTGGCTCGCGACGGGTCCACGGCGTGAGTTCGATCTTATCATCCTCGACCCCCCCTCGCTCGCCCGTCGCGAACACGAGCGCGCCGGAGCCATCCAAGCGTATGGCAAACTCGCCGCCAGCGGCATCGGACGGCTTCGGCCCGGAGGCATTCTCCTGTCAGCCTCTTGTTCGGCCCATGTCACGGAAGGGGAATTCTTCGGCGTCGTGCGCGACACCGCACGCCGATCGGGTCGACACCACAGCGAGTTGTGCACCACCCGCCACGCCCCCGATCACCCCGCCACGTTCCCGGAAGCATGGTACTTGAAGGCGATCTACCTCCAGTTTTGACGCACTGCAGCCCACGGGACGATACGTGAGCTCGCTGATCCATTGCTGAACGTAAATGGGCGATTTTCCTGAAAACGCAAATTGCCGGGGGGGGGGAGAACCGCGGATTGACACGGATTGACGCGGATAAGGGGAAGCCGTTGCCTCTCACCTTCTGAGTGAGTGCCCGGAATCAGCGTTTATCGGCGTTCATCCGCGGTTCCAAACTCCGGTTAATAAGATACTGTGTCTTGACGCATTCACAATCACCGGAAGCCTACAGCGCCCGGTGATGCATCCGTTCGTGGGCCGCCGCAATGAATCCCTTGAACAGGGGGTGAGGCCCGTTCGGTTTGCTTTGAAATTCGGGATGAAACTGGCACGCAATGAAAAATGGATGCTTCGTCAACTCGAGGATCTCGACCAGACTTCCGTCCGGCGTCGTGCCGCTGAAGCAGACCCCCTCGTTCTCGAATTGTGCGCGATAGGTATTGTTGAATTCGTACCGGTGCCGGTGTCGTTCGTGGATCACAAACGCACCGTACAATCGTTGCGCCTTCGTCCCCAGGACGAGCTGACAAGGCTGCGCTCCAAGCCGCATCGTGCCGCCCATAAGTTTGACATCCTTTTGAGAGTCCTGCAGTGAAATGACCGGATGCGGCGTCGCCGGATCAAATTCAATCGAGTTCGCGCCCGTGAGTCCCAGCACGTTGCGCCCGAACTCGATGGTGGCGATCTGCATCCCAAGACACAGGCCGAGATAGGGTAGGTTGTTTTCCCGCGCATACCGGGCGGCGAGAATCTTGCCCTCGATGCCTCGGTCACCGAATCCGCCCGGGACAAGGATCCCTCCCAGGTCCTTGAAGATTTTCGCAGGGTCGCCCTTCTCCACTTCTTCGGCCTCAATTTGTTCGATCTGAACGCCGCAATCATTGGCGATACCGCCGTGCTTCAGGGCCTCGTACACAGACTTGTAGGCGTCTTGCAATTCCACGTACTTGCCCACCACTCCGATTCGCACGCGGTGCTGCGGAGCAATCGTCTTACGGACGATATCCTGCCAGGCACCCATGTTGGCTGGCGGCGGATTCAATCGCAGGGTCTCGCAAACCAAATCGTCCATCCGCTCCCGCTGCAACATGAGGGGCACCTCGTAGATCGTGTGGTCGACATCCTTTTCCTCGATCACCGCCTCGAACGGCACATTGCAGAACATTGATATTTTCTGACGGAGCTCTTTGTCGAGCGGCTTCTCGCAACGGCATACCAGCAGATGCGGCGTGATGCCGATTTCGCGAAGCTTCGCGACGCTCTGTTGGGTGGGCTTGGTCTTCAATTCGCCCGCGGCCTTGATGAAGGGCACGTAGGTGACATGGATAAAACAGACGTTACCGGGACCGGCATCCTGGGCGAACTCGCGAATCGCCTCCAAGAAGGGCAGCCCTTCGATATCCCCCACGGTGCCCCCCACCTCGGTGATCAAAATATCCGCCTTGGACTCCTCCGCGATCACGTGGATTCGCCGCTGGATCTCGTCCGTCACGTGCGGGATGACCTGCACCGTCTTGCCCAAGTACCGGCCGGCACGTTCGTTGTCGAGGACCTGCTGATACACCTGTCCGCTCGTGGTGTTGTTGCGCCGAGTCAGCTTCGTGCTCGTAAATCGCTCGTAGTGGCCCAAGTCCAGATCCGTCTCCGCGCCGTCGTCGAGCACGTACACCTCGCCATGCTGAAAGGGGCTCATCGTGCCCGGATCCAAATTGAGGTAGGGATCAAACTTCTGGAGTGCCACCTTGATCCCCCGATTTTCCAGGAGTGTCCCAAGCGACGCCGCCGTCAGCCCCTTGCCCAGGGAGCTCACCACCCCGCCCGTGACGAAAACATATTTCATGGAGTGACAGCGTCCCAAGCCCTCGGAGCGATACCAGAGAAAAATGAGCACCCTGGAGATTGGCCATTTGTTGGCGCGCGTGTCCCCGATGGACAGTCGGCGTTTAGAAAAGCCGCGGAGCGGCGACAGACCGTAGCCCATGGCGCGAGCCGTGGGGATGACGTTCGGACAAAACGGTAGCCCCGTCAGGGGCGACAGAGCGGGAGGATAGCGCCTGGTGCCAAATGCTCTGTCGTCCCTCCAGGGTTCGCGCACCGCGCACCTGAAATCCCACGGGCTGACGCCATCGGCTACGATCTGACACTGCGCAGCGGCCCTTGTCCGCCCGTTGGACGCAGGCGGGGTTGTCGCAGCGCGACAACCCTCTACCAACAACTTCGGGAGACACGGCCGCCCGCTCCAAGCCACGGCTGCAGGCTTGCAACCCTGCAGTTTCTACCGTAGGACGCTCCCACATGCTGCGGTCAACAACGGATCGCCGCTGAATGAACCGCCTTAATCTCACGAACGAAACTCACCCCATGGAGGCGTCCCCGGCTGCGAATAGTAAAACCCTCCTCGTCCTCGCTGGGATCGCGAGCGGGCTCTACCTGCTCATGCCGCGCATCGTGCAGGGTATGGCGCTGGCCGAGCCCAGTCTTTCGGGCGAAGTGTTTCCCTGGGTCCCGCACGTAGATAGCGCCACGCTCCATCGGATTCACCAGGCCGAGGGAGTGTTTATTCCGGCCTTTGTGTTTGGAGCCGTCTACGCCGCCTTGTTCGCAATCTACCTGCTGGCACTGCGGGTCACGCGCACGGGCCAGCCCCCATGCAAACCCTCGATTGTCATCGGAGCCGGCGCGGTTTTTCTCGGGATCCAGCTGTTCTCGCCCGTGCTGCTGTCGTGGGATGTCTATTTCTATGCTCTGTATGGCCGGGTGCTTTCCGTTTACGGAGTGAGTCCGTACGGTGTCGCACCCGTTTTCGCCGCAACCGATCCGTTTGCAAACTTCATCGGGGACAAATACCTGCCGTCCTGGTATGGTCCGCTCTGGACGTTGATCTGTGCCGGGATCACCCGGGTGACGGGTGAACATACGGGATGGACGATCCTGGTCTTCCGCAGCCTCGGCCTGAGCCTAGCCATCGGCATCGCAATCCTCATCCGGAAAATCCTTCTGCGGATCGAACCACGACAGGCGACGCGGGGGGTCCTCCTGTTTCTTTGGAATCCCCTCCTGGTTCTGGAAACGGGTCTCAGTGCCCACAACGACGTCTTCATGCTCTTTTTTGTCGTGCTCGCCGTGTGGTTGCATTTGCAAGGCTGGAAGACGGCGGCGGTCCTCGCCTTGATTCTTTCCGCCTTCGTGAAATTTCTCACCGCGATGCTCGTGCCGCTGTACCTCCTCCTCGTTCTGCGCGAACTGCCGGCTTGGCGGGAGCGCTGGAAGTTCCTGCTTCTGAGTTCCAGCGCAGCGGCACTCATATCTTTCCCTGTCATCTTGTTCTCGAAATCCAGCGCCGGTTCTCCGGCCTCCAAGGCTGCAACATCGACCGATTTCTACGCCCACAATTTCCATGAACTGATCTTTAAGGGTCTCCGCCGCGCGTTGGGCGAAGATGCCGTGTCGGTTGCGCAGCCTATCTATTTTCAGGGGTACTGGATTGCGGCAACGGCGGAAGCGGAATTTCGGACCGAGCTCCCCGGTTCAGAATCTCCCGTGACCCGGCTTCCGCCCGACCGCCGTGTGCTCGTCATGGCCAGACCTTTGACAGAAAAAGCCCGGGTCTACGATCCGGAAACACGCTCCATTGGGCTGGTGGATCTCAAGCTCTTCAAAGATTCAACCCGGCCCACCCAGGCGACGACCGACCCGATGATCCTTCAAAACGAGATGATGGTGATGGATCGATCCACAGTCCACACCGCCAACACCTGGATTCGAGCGGTTACGTGGCTGCTGTTCGCCTCGTTCGGGTTGCTGGCCGCATTCCGCACCACGAACCTGCGGCAGTTTCTGGTCTGGTCGGCGGCGTCCCTCATCGCCTGCTATTTCCTGATCATCACTGAATTCTGGCCTTGGTATGCGAACTGGGCCCTGGCGGTCGGAGCGTTGGCACCCACCCGGCTACCGGCACGCTGCGCCGTGATCCTGTCTGCCTTCGTGCCCAGCCTCTACATCACCATCGCGTATAAAGGCAGCAATCCCGCCTGGATCTATTCGCTGCGATCACTGCCCGCTCTCGTCTTTCCCTTGCTCATCATGCTCACCCTGCTCGCCCTCAACACCCTTCGGTCCCGGGCCAACCATCAGGTTCAACCATGAGACCCGCGCTCACCATCGTCGTGCCGCTGTACAATTCGGAGGAGACCATCGAACGCTTATTACGCGAGTTGACCGCTCTTCCCGTTGACGGCGGTTGCGAATTAGTGTTGGTCAACGATGGGAGTCGCGACAACACCGCCGCCGCCTGCGAGAAGCTCATGATGCAATACGCGTGCCCGATAAAACTCGTGAAACTCGCCCGAAATTTTGGCGAACACAACGCCGTCATGGCGGGCTTGCGTCATGCCCGCGGTGCCCACGTTGTCACCATGGACGACGATCTCCAGAACCCGACCTCCGAGGTCTTGAAGCTCTTGAGCCACGCCCGCGCGACCGGTTGTGAGGTCGTCTACAGTTACTACGAAAAAAAGCAGCATCAAGGCTGGCGTAACCTGGGAAGTTGGCTGACGAACTCCGTCGCAGACCTCCTGCTGGACAAACCGAAAGGGCTTTACCTCTCCAGTTTTCGATGCATGAGCGCATTTGTCGCCACCGAAATATGCCGGTATGAGGGGCCATTTGCCTATGTCGATGGCCTCATTCTTCAGGTGACTCAAAACATCGGCCGGGTGCTCGTGACGCACGCCCCACGCGAGTCGGGGCAAAGCGGCTATACCATCGGTCGGCTGCTAAAGCTCTGGTTGAACATGTTCGTTAATTTTTCCGTGATGCCCCTGCACCTGGCGACCCTGCTGGGATTCGCTCTCGCGGCGGCGGGCTTTCTTTTTACGATCGCAGTCGTTGCCGAACGCTACTGGTACAAAACGCCCCTGGGTTGGGGGTCGTTGATGGCCGCAATTCTTGTCTTCTCAGGCACACAGCTGTTGGTTCTCGGGATGGCCGGTGAGTACATCGGTCGAATCTACCTCACCGTCAACAAGAGACCTCAATCCGTGACTCGCGAAGTGGTGGAAAACGGAGCAACGCCCGGTAACAACTCTTAAAGAGTCTGCGTCCCGGTGCATCCCGAAGTTGTTGGAGAAGGTAGCGGACGCCGCGCTGCGGCGTCCCCGCGCCGTTAAGGTGCGGCACGAACATCACTGCTGCCCTGCTTGCCCGCTGAACGCGGGCGGGGTTGTCGCAGCGCGACAACCCCTCTACCAACAACTTGTGAATGCACCGCCTGCGTCCGGGTGTAAGACAAAAATCCGATTCCACTGAAAAACAGGCCATTTTCTTGGCAGAGAATGTCTAGGAACCTTTTTGAGCGGCTCCTAGCCGCGGAGCGGCGTCAGATCTTAGCCCACGGCGTGAGCCGTGGGACGGTGTTGGCGCATGACGCAAGCCCCGTCAGGGGCGACAGAGCCTGCGGATAATTCATCCTATTGTGGCGATATTCTCTGTCGCCCCTCCGGGGCTCGCGCACCCCGTGCCTGAAATCCCGTGGCTCACGCCATGGGCTAAGTTCTTGCGGCGCTCCGCGCCTCCGGAATGGTCAAACTCGAGTCTTTGTCTGCGGACCCGGATTCTCGCGCGAAGGCGCGAGGCGAACAGGAATTGGAAATCCGCCGATGGGGGTGCCCATCGGGGGATCCCATCCATGCCGCAGTCCGTGCCCAAGTCTGCTCTGCTCTGCTCTGCTTTGCTTCGCGACTTCGCGGCTTCGCGTGCGAATCATACGGGTTGGTTTCTGTCGAGGAGAGCCCGATCAAGGCATCGACCCGTTTGCAGCAATACGGTGGGTGATTCGAGAACTCGTGAAGATTCATGTCTTACGCCGCCTGCGTCCTGCCCGGTGCGCTTTTAATTGTGTTTTTGGCGCTGAGTGTTAAAGGTTTTCTCATTGTCTTGCATGAGATGCCGACGCAATGGAAGAGATTCCCGACAGCGCCAGGGAGCTCCGCTCCCCCGAAAATCCTTTTCACCGAATTAACCCGCTACGAAGCTGTGCCTCCGAGAGGATGATGAACTCCCCCAACCTGAACACCCCGGGCTACTGGAATGACGTCTACCCGGGTGAATTTGAATCGGCCAGACCCGTGTGACCGACGGATGAACGCGATTCCTTTCAAATACGTCATCCGGGTTTTCCGGTATCTAAAGCCCCACTGGCGGCTGGCAGCGGCCTCGATTGTCGTCACCATGCTGTCGGCGGCGGCCGCGCTGCTGACGCCGTGGACCCTCAAGATCGTGGTCGATCATGTGCTCGAACGGCAGCCACTGCCTCCCATTTTGGCCCGCGCCCTGGGTACCGTCGGCACCGACCGGATCTCGTTGCTGGTCATCGCGGTCTGCGGTGGCTTGGCCGTGACGCTGCTCCTGAACAGTCTGCATGTGGTGTCGAATTACATCAACACCCGGATTGACCAGTTTATCACCCTCGATTTTCGCAGCCAGATGTTCCTGCATGCCCAGCGCCTATCGCTGGCCTATCACGAGCGCCGCCGGTCAGGCATGCTGATCTATATGATTAACAGCCAGGGCGACGCACCCGCGGCTCTGATCATGACGGTCCCCATGCTCATGGAAAGCGCGCTCACTCTGGTCGGAATGCTCTGGATCTCGTTTGCCATGGACCCGTGGATCGCCTTGGCATCGCTCGCCGTGGTGCCTTTCCTTTATTACTCGGTCGGGTATTATGCCTCCCACATCCAGAATCGCCTTCAGCGCGTCCTCTCACTCGAAGGGGAATCTCTCTCCGTCATCCATGAAAGCTTGTCCATCATGCGTGTCATTGTTGCGTTTGGACGCGAAGAACATGAGTTCAAACGTTTTCGCACCCAGACAACTCACGCGGTGACTGAGCGAGTCAAGATCACCGTTCGCCAGACCGTTTTTTCCCTCGTGGTGAATATGATCACCGCGATCGGCACCTCGGTTGTTCTCGGGATCGGCGCGTACCAGGTAATACAAGGGCGGCTGACCGTTGGCCAAATGTTGGTGGTGATCGCCTATATCGCTGCAGTCTACAAGCCGTTGGAAGCCATAAGTTTTACCATCGGCTCGTTGCAGGATCGCTTCATAAGCCTGAAAAATACGTTCGAACTCCTCGACACCGTACCCGACATCCGGGATGAGCCCGGTGCCCAGGCGATGCAACGAGCCAAGGGGCATCTGCAATGGGAGGGCGTCAAGTTCGCCTACCCGGGCAGGACGAATACCCTCTCGGACATTTCGTTCGAGGTGAAGCCCGGACAGGTGGTCGGAATCGTCGGACAAACCGGAGCCGGAAAGAGCACGCTCGTCAGTTTGTTGCCACGCTTTTATGACATCACAGGAGGCCGGATTCTGCTCGATGGAGTGGATATTCGGAAGATCCTACTTCGATCCCTCCGAGATCAGGTCAGTGTCGTTCTGCAGGAACCGCTCCTGTTTTCAGGCACGATCGCTGAAAACATTCGGTACGGCCGGCTGGATGCGACCGACGCAGAGATCGTGGAGGCAGCCAAGTGCGCAAACGCCCATGACTTCATTATGAACCTGCCCCAAAAATACCAGACCATGCTGGGGGAGCGCGGTGCCGCCGTCTCGGGCGGTGAACGGCAACGAATCTCCATCGCTCGCGCATTTCTGAAGGATGCTCCAATTCTCATTCTTGACGAGCCCACCTCCTCGGTCGATTCCAAGACCGAAGCGGTAATTCTGGATGCGCTCGACCGCCTGATGGCCGGACGCACAACCTTCATGATTGCTCATCGACTCTCAACGCTCAACAACGCGGATATCATCCTGGTGCTGCAGCAGGGTCAATTAGTCGAAAAAGGAACCCAGGCCGAACTGCTCGCCCTCGGTAAGCATTACAAACAACTCTACGACGCCCAGGTTGGACTGGCGCGAGAAAAGGCAACGCCGACAGTCGAACAAAGCACTGCGATCGCATGAACGTCAGGAGTCCTGAGAAAATAGTCCTCCTGGGATTTCTGGGTCACTTTCCCGTCGCCGGAGTTGCCTGGCAAACCCTCCACTACCTCGTGGGTCTGGAACGGCTCGGGTTCGATGTCTATTACGTCGAGGCTCATGGTTGCACTCCCAGCAAATTGATGCGCAGCTCGACCGACGACGGGCCGGCACGGGCCGCAGATTATATTTCCGGGATTCTTTCGCGCTTCGGCTTTGGCAACAAATGGGCCTACCACGCACCGTATGAAAGTCGGTACTTTGGAATGACAGAACTGCAGCTGATGGATTTGTATAAATCAGCTGCCCTCATCGTTAATCTGCATGGCAGTCACCTTCCAACCGAGGAGCTGACCCGAGGAAACCGGCTGGTCTTCCTCGAGACGGACCCGGTTGACGTTCAGATGGAACTGTACGACGGAAAAGAGGAAACCATCGACTACCTCTCGCCCCATTGCGCCTTCTTCACGTTCGGAGAAAATCTCGGACGATCCGATTGTCGGGTGCCGAAACCCACGCAATTCCATTTCCTTCCCACCCGCCAACCGGTCGTGATGGAATTCTGGGAGGGCCGCGGGCGCGACGACGCAAACGCCTTCACCACGATCGGGAATTGGTGCCAACCCGGGCGCGAGGTTCATTTCGAAGGAGACGTCTACCGATGGAGCAAGCATCTCGAATTCCTGAAGTTCATCGAGTTGCCGCGGCGGGTCCAGCAACCGTTCGAATTGGCTCTAGCCCGTTATGACGCCGATGCGCAACGAATGCTCGAAGCGCACGGTTGGCACGTCCGACCGGCGGTGGATTTCTCGGCCGATCCCGACGCCTATCGGGCGTACATCGCCGATTCCCGAGGTGAATTCACCGTCGCAAAGGACCAAAACGTCCGCCTGCGCAGCGGTTGGTTTAGCGATCGCGCCGTCACCTATCTGGCGGCCGGCCGGCCGGTGGTAACTCAAGAAACGGGTTTCTGCAACAGCCTCCCCACCGGCGCCGGATTGTTTGGATTCCTGACGATGGACGAAATCATCGCCGGAATCGAATCGATCAATTCCGATTACGGGAAGCACCGCCGCGCCGCGTGGGCCGTGGCCCGTGAATATTTTGCCCATGACGTGGTGCTGCCGCGGTTGCTCGCCGAGGTTGGCATTCGCCTCCCGGGCGCGACGCGGCCATTGCGGCCATCGCAACCGGAGCCGTCTGTGCTGCCCCCGTCACTGGTGTTGACCCCGACGGGACGATGGCCAACGCGATTGCCGGAGCAGACATTGGATACGGCGAGGAACCTGCAGGTGCCGGTGGCTCGGCTGGAAACGTCAACCTCGGCCATCGTCGCTTCGGACCAAGACGCGGTGCCAACACCCTGGTCTGGCCGAGGCGAGAGTCTCGGACCCCGCGTGGAGTCGGAGCCTCCACGAACTGGCAGGCCGGAGGCCTGCCCCACGGGTGCACCCGTGCGACAGCGTGCCAGCGTCATCATGGTTACCTTCGGTGGACTCGTCTATACGCGCATGTGCCTGGCGAGTCTGTTCGAGAATGGATGGCCCGCTGCAGATGAATTGATTGTCGTCGACAATGCGTCGACCGACGGAACGCGTGAGTTTCTTGCCGAGGTAGCCTGTCTCAATCCCTTTGTGCGCATCCTCCTCAACGATACAAACCGGGGGTTCGCCCATGCGAACAACCAGGCGTTGGCGTTGGCGCAGGGCGATATTCTGATTCTTCTGAACAACGACACCCTGGTTGCAGACGGTTGGCGGGACGGTCTGGTGCGGGTCCTCGCGGATCCGGAAGTGGGCCTGGTAGGACCTGTGACGAACCGAACGTGTAACGAAGCGCAAATTGACTCCCCGTATAAGACGTATGCCGAATTCAAACAGTTCGCGCGTGCGAATGCGGGGATCCATCGGGGTCGGCTCTCCGAACTGCGAATGCTGGCCATGTATTGCACTGCCTTTCGGCGGGATCTGTTCGCAAAAGTCGGTGCCCTCGACGAACGGTTCGAGATCGGCATGTTCGAGGATGATGACTACGCCCTTCGGGTTCGGCAGGCGGGATTTCGCGTGATTTGCGCCGAGGATGTCTTTGTCCATCACTTCGGGCAGGCATCGGTCGGCGAGTTGTGTGCCGTCGGGGAGTATGACCGGATCTTTGAGGCCAACCGGAGACGCTTTGAAGAGAAGTGGAATTGCGTTTGGCAGCCTCACAGTCGCCGCGAGACCGCAGAGTACCGTGCATTGCGGCGGGCGATCCTGCAGTGCGTCGAAGCGATGACTCCGCCGGGAGCCCAGGTGGTCGTCATCAGCAAGGGCGATGATGCCCTGCTCGGTTTTACCGGAAGAAGCGGCTGGCACTTTCCAAAGGCGGCGAATGGTACCTACGCAAACCGTTACCCGGCAGACAGCCGGGAGGCGGTCGCACACCTCGAAGATTTGGTCACTCTCGGGGCAACCCATCTGGTAATACCCAAAACCTCATCCTGGTGGCTCGATCACTATGGAGACTTCGCTGTGCACTTGTCGCAGCAGCATTGCATTGTTGTGAACGACGAAGCGACTGCATCGATCTATGAGTTGAAGCCCGCTGCCGGCGTGTCTCCGCAGCCTTGAGATCGGCGGTGGCTTTAGATACGACCGGACGTACCCGCCAGCCCGCGAAAATCCCGCCGCAGCCGAGCGCAAAGGCAAAGCTGCGGAGCAGCGCTAGAGCGTAGCCCATGGCGTGAGCCATGGGACCGCATTCGCAAATAGTCCAAGCCCCGCCAGGGGCGACAGAGCGGGAGGACGACACGACCCTCGCGCAGTGCGCGCGTTGAAACCCACGGCTCACGCCGTGGCCTGCGCTCTGGCGGCGCTCCGCGCCCTGAAGTTTGGCCCCTTCGCCGTCGTGACCTTTGTGTCCTTGGTGTGAGGGACTCCCCATTCAGCATTCAAG
Organism: Akkermansia muciniphila; assembly: GCA_945861565.1. GTDB lineage: Bacteria > Verrucomicrobiota > Verrucomicrobiia > Limisphaerales > UBA9464 > SIBK01. The sequence goes on along the minus strand of CAMAUY010000001.1, from coordinate 1,590 downwards.
TCTTTGTCTGCGGACTTGAATACTCGCGCGAAGTTGCGAAGCCACGACGAGAGCGGGAAATGAAAATCCGCCGTGGCCGTACCCTTCGGCGCGCCATATCCATGCCGAAGTTGTTGCCCGAGTCTGCGTTGTTTTGCTTCGCGGCTTCGCGGCTTCGCGTGCGAATCCTACCGCGTGGTTCTGTTCGAGGAGAGCCCGAACACGGGATTGACCCGCTTTCGGGAGTAATGTGGGTGATTCGCGAATTCGTGAAGATCTTTGTCTCACACCGCCAAGGGGTGCTTTCCGCCTTCCCACCTTGCCATCAAAACCCCGGTCGATTAGTTTGACAGCCGTTAACCTCAGCGCGACCGGCTGCGGTTGAAGTTAAATAATCAGTGCCCTCAAGCACCTCGGAAAACGCTAATGATGATCGATACGCAAAGAAGGATATTCGTCGCGGGTCACAACGGGCTGGCTGGAAGCGCGATCGTCCGTGATCTGCGGCGACAAGGGTACTCCACCCTCCTGACCCGGACCCGGGCGGAACTGAATCTTTTTGACCCTGCGGCGGTGGATCAATTCTTCGACCGTGAGCGCCCAACCCACGTTTTCGTGGCAGCGGCGAAAGTCGGCGGCATTCAGGCCAACCAAAGCCAACCGGCGGACTTCATCTGGGAAAACCTCATGATTCAGTCTAATTTGATCCACGCCGGATGGAAGTTTGGCACAACGAAGATGCTGTTTCTGGGGAGCTCCTGCATCTACCCCAAACATGCCCCCCAGCCGATCAAGGAAGAATCCCTGCTGACCGGCCCGCTTGAGCCCACCAACGAGTGGTACGCGATCGCCAAAATTGCCGGCATCAAACTTTGCCAGGCCTTTCGCCGGCAACACGGTTGCGACTTTATTTCCGCCATGCCGACCAACATGTACGGACCGCATGACAACTATGACCAGCAGAACTCCCATGTTCTGCCCGCCCTCCTGCGCAAATTTCACGAGGCCAAGATCACCGGCGCTCCCGAGGTGGTGTGCTGGGGTACCGGGTCGGCCCTGCGCGAGTTCCTCCACGTTGATGATTTCGCCCGGGCCGCAACACTCCTGATGGATCGCTACAGCGACGAGCAAGTAATCAATGTGGGTTCCGGCACCGACCTCACAATCCGTGCGCTGGCCGAACTGGTGGGCGACGTCGTCGGGTTCAAAGGGCGAATTATGTGGGACACCTCCAAGCCGGATGGAACACCCCGGAAATTGTTGGATTCATCCCGCATCTTTGCGTTGGGCTGGAAGCCTGAGATAAGTCTCGAAGCCGGCATCCGAGCGACCTACGAGAGCAGTTTCCAAAACGGCCCTTCCTCATAGCCTCCTCCGAGTACATGGCAGACTGCTGCAAGGAAGTCATCGACGGTGGCTCCGTCCTCAAGGTTCTCGAACAACGCTGTCCATGAACCGCCACCCTGGGAGCGCTGGCATCCTGCCCAATGCCACTCAGATTTGGTCAAAGAAGTTGGGCATTAGCGGCCGCTCGTGAGCCGGTAAACGTCGGAAATTTCTGAGGGTGGTGGCGAATTTTTCGAATTTGGCCAGGTCGCGGTTTCTTGCGCT